>JAUSQH010000176.1 GCA_030652895.1 Alphaproteobacteria bacterium | reverse complement strand
ATTTACGCCAGTTGCATGGCCGCTTTGACGTGGAAGCGGTGGCCCTGCGGGTGCGCAATTGGCGTTACGCCGAGGAGTGGACGATGATGACCCTGGGCGGCTGGGTTGCCACCGTTCCTGAGCTGCCGGTCAAGACCGGGCTTGGCAAGATCATCTGGGATGGCGCGGTGGCGGCAGACCAGCTGGGCAAGCGCCTGCCGGAACTGCGCTGCGGTACCAAGGTGGGGCAACAGGGATCGCAGGCCGGCAATCAGGGCTTTGCCAGTTTCATTCAGGAACTTGCAGCTCCCGAACAACCTGATCAGACCATTGAAAAGCTGGCCGGGGTATTTGACGTTCTCAAGCCGCATCTGATCAAGGCCTATGAAAAATTCAATTCAGAAACCGATCAGATTTGCGATGCGCCCACCATCGAAATTCTGGAAGACATCATCCGCAAAACCAAAAAACACATCGCCTGGGGCAATACGATCCTGAATGAACTGTGCAAAACGCAAGCGGATAAGAAACGCCGTGCGGCGCGCGTTGCGCAACTCACCGCGCAGCTCGCCGCCTGTGGTGGCGTGACCGGCGAAGAGGCAGTTGTTTCGCATTAGAGCCGGATTGGGTTTTAGACGGAATCGGGATAGAGCCCCCTGGCATCTTTCAGACCCCCGCCCTTTCCTTTGCAAGGGGTGGGGATCAATCGGCCAACCCAAAATCCTCGCGTTCTAATCTGTATGCTGATGGACTATAAAAAAACGGGCCAGGATAATTTACTATCCTGACCCGTCTCGGACGGCCGTGCGCCGGCCCTAGTTCTTCTTGTTTTCGAACTTGAAGTATTTTTCCATATCGGACTGGGCCTCTTTGGTGTGCGAGACATAGCGGTAGAAGCCGCCATTATAGGTGCCGTCCTGGCGGCGGTTGAACTCACCCTCGAAGTTGTAATAGCCAGGTGTGCATTCCTTGTTGCGGTCAGTCTTGCCGCGGAAATTAATCACTTCCTGCACCCACCAGTCTTCTGCCCCTTCTGTAACCTCCAGGGTGGCGTAGCCATGTTTGCGGGTGTAGTCGATGCATGCGGCAATATGTTCGCCCTGGGCGTACAGCATGTCTGTCAGGTTGAACTGGAATGACGCCTGATAGCCCGCCATGATGAACATGTTGGGATAGCCGTGCGAGTGAACGCCGAACATGGTGCGGATGCCCTCTTTGTATTTGTCATTTATTTCCTGACCATTATTGCCAACGATCTGGTTATAGATGCCGGTTTTCTGGACATCGAAACCGGTGGCGTAGATCAGCACATCCACTTCATAGACCTTGCCTTCGAATTCGGGACCTTTTTCCGTGATCCGGTGGATGCCCTTGCCGTGGGTGTCGACCAGATGCACGTTAGGCCGGTTGAAGGTGGCCAGATAATCTTCATGGAAGCAGGGGCGCTTGCACATCAGCATATACCAGGGCTTCAATGATTCTGCGGTGGCCGGGTCTTTCACCTCCCGCTCGATACGCTTATGTATGCGCATCATGGCATCGATATTCGCATTCTCCTGTTTGCGGATCTTTTCCTCGGCCGAAATGGCGGCTTTTCTGGCCTTTTGCTCATCCGTCTCATTGGTTGACAGCAGCGCCTTTTCACGCCGCTTGGCCTGCCAGCCCGGCTCCAGTTTACGCGCCCAATTGGGATCGGTCGGCCAGTCATAGCGGAAATCGATGGAGGACGGAGTGCGCTGGAACACATACAGTTCCTTGACGGCCGCGCCAAGCTTGGGGATGGCCTGTACCGCAGTCGCTCCGGTGCCGATGATGCCCACAACCTTGTCTTCCAGGCCTGAAAGATCCTTCTTGGTATAGTCGTAATCCCAGCGCCCGGTATGGAACGAATGGCCTTTATAGTCTTCAATGCCGTCGATCTTGGCCAGCTTGGGCTTGGACATCGGACCGTTGGCGCAGACAACAAAGCGCGCCTTCATGTGATCGCCGCGGTCGGTTTTGATGTTCCACAATTGCTCGGTCTCATTCCAGACCGTAGAGGTGACGGTGGTTTGAAACACCGCTAGTCCGTACAGATCATATTTTTTGGCAATGGCCTGGCAATGGGCGAAAATCTCGTCACCCTTGGCGTAATGGTCCCGCGGCACATAGTTCATTTCGTCAAGCAGCGGCAGATAATCATACGACACCACGTCGCAGGCGATACCGGGATAGCGGTTCCAGTACCAGGTGCCGCCGA
>JAUSQH010000155.1 GCA_030652895.1 Alphaproteobacteria bacterium | reverse complement strand
GGCCTTTCTGGCGTTGCGCGAAAATATGACCGACGCAGCGCAAAGGCAGTTTCAGGAGCTTGCGGACACCCTTGATGCACCACCGGGGGTTCGTGCGCGGGCCGCAGAGATATTACAGACTTTAACAGTCGCGCCGCCTGTTGTTGTCGCGCCGCCATCTGATCCAGCCCAGAAATAATTACACAGGCATGTTAGCCATATGACACCTCGCAAATTTTATGTGCTCTCCCTTCTGGTGATAGCTGGGGCCGTATCCCTGAGCGGTTGCGGCATATTCAAGGCTCCGACCGGCCCGAAACTTAAAGGCGAACGCATTTCCGTGCTGGCGCTTGACAAGAAGCTGGAAGCTGATCCCCGCATCGGTGAAATCGAGGTCATGGTTCCAAAACCCTATGTGAACGAAGATTGGCCCCAGCCCGGTGGTTATGCCGATCACGCGATGCATCATTTGGATCTTGGGGAGACACCGGAAAAGGTCTGGAGCGGCGATGGCGGCAAGGGAGCGGGAAGTAACACCCGCATTCTGGCGGAACCAATCATTGCCGATGGCAAGATTTTTGTGCTGGACGCCCAGTCCGGGGTCAGTGCGCTGGATGAGAAAAAAGGCAAGCGCATCTGGCGTACTGTTCTTAAACCCACCGGCGAAACGCAATTCGGATTTTCTCTGTGGCCTCCATCGCTTCCATTCGTATCGGGCGCTGCAGAGACGGCGGAGGCCTCTTTCGGTGGCGGCATCGCCTTTGATGAGGGGCGTGTGTTTGTTACCAGCGGCTACGGGTTTGTAGCGGCGCTGGATGCTGCGACCGGCAAGGAAGTCTGGCGGCGTCCCGTGAATGTGCCAATCCGCAGCGCGCCTACCGTAAATGGCGGGCGGGTGTTTGCAACGACGCAGGACAACCAGCTTTACGCCCTTGCGGCGGATGACGGCCGCATCCTGTGGAACTATCAGGCGTTGGTCGAAAGCGCCGGCATTCTTGGCAGTGCGTCGCCCGCCATAGCCGGGGATACGGTTGTCGCTCCGTTTACGTCGGGTGAACTTGTTGCGCTGCGTGCGGAAAATGGCCGTACCGCATGGAGCGATACGCTGATCAAGAGCAGTCCTTTGACACCAATATCCGAATTGAACGATATAGCGGGCCGCCCGGTGATCGATCGCGGGCGTGTGTTCGCCATCAGCCATTCCGGCAATATCGTTTCCATCGATCTGCGTACCGGCGAACGTATCTGGACGCGCAACATTGCCGGTGTTCAGACCCCCTGGATTGCAGGTGATTTTATTTATCTGATTACGCTGGAAGGCGAGATCACGTGCCTTTCGCGGCGCGACGGACGGGTGCGCTGGGTGACGCAATTGCGCCGCTATAAGGACCAGGAGGATCAAGACGGCCGTGTGGAATGGAGCGGCCCGATATTGGCAGGCGACCGCCTGATAGCGGTGTCCAGCATGGGCCAGTTGATTTCCGTTTCGCCGTACACGGGAAAAGTGCTTGGCTTTATTCCCATACCTGATGGCACCTTTGTGCCGCCAGTGGTGGCAAACCAGACGCTATATGTCCTGACACAGGACGCACAGTTATTGGCGTATCGTTAAAGCGTTTTTTGTTTTGCTTGAATATACTGCTCATTCGGCCGGTGCGAATGAAGTGAAGCGACCCGGCAACCTCGCAGTTAAGCGCGTTTCCATGGCAGTGGATTGCCATCCCTGCCGCTAAAGCGCTGGGGAGGGATGCGTAGACGATTTCACGGTTTGCAGTGACGCAATTTGGAAGTAACCTTACACTATGTTCACACTTGTTATTGTTGGCCGGCCCAATGTCGGCAAGTCGACACTGTTCAACCGTCTGGTGGGCAAACGGCTGGCTTTGGTTGATGATACGCCTGGCGTGACGCGCGATCGCCGCGAGGGAGAGGGCAAACTTGCCGATCTGACATTTACTGTTGTCGATACGGCGGGGCTGGAGGATTCCACCAGTGAAAACATGGAAGGGCGCATGCGCCGCCAGACCGAACGCGCCATCGAAGGCGCGGACATGTGCCTGTTTATGATCGATGGGCGCGCAGGGGTGACGCCGATGGATGCGCATTTTGCCGAACTGTTGCGCAAGGGCAAAACCCCGGTGCTGCTGGCTGCAAATAAATGCGAAAGCAGTGCCGGACGTGCTGCGCATTTCGAAGCCTACAAGCTTGGCCTCGGTGATCCGATTCCGATTTCAGCAGAGCATGGCCAGGGCCTGGACGGACTGTACGACGCATTGCGCGCGCTTATGCCCGCGCCGCCGTTCGAAGATGAAAGCGAAGACGTATTTGAAGAGGAGAAAGCCGCAGCCCCGGATGCGCCACTGAAGAT
>JAUSQH010000153.1 GCA_030652895.1 Alphaproteobacteria bacterium | reverse complement strand
GTCGCGGTGTCGGAGATGCTTAGCTGCCGCCAGACGCAAGGGCTGGGTAAAATTTGTCGGGCCTTGAATCAGGGGCTTCTATCCCGGGCGATAGCGCATCTCGACTTTGGTGTGATGCTGGTTACTTTGCCGTTCACGTCGAAAGTGATATTCCAAAACAACACATGAACTTGGCCGCCGCGTCGCTGAAGTGAGATAGCTCCAGCCTTGGTTGGCCAAACTGCTAACTGGGAGCTGGATCACACAACGCCCGCCGGTTCTTGCCGGCGAGCGCTACCGTCAGGCCAACCTGGACGCGGTGCTCACCGAGGTCCGTGGATTTTGGGATGAGATCGTCGGCGCAGTCCAGGTCAAGATGCCGGACCGGTCGATGGACATCATGCTCAACGGCTGGCTTGCCTACCAAACGCTTGCCTGCCGCGTCTGGGCGCGATCGGGTTTCTACCAAGCCAGCGGCGCCTATGGCTACCGGGACCAGTTGCAGGACTGTATGGCGCTATCCACGATCCGCCCATCGATAACCCGCGAACATCTCCTCAGAACCGCGAGTCGCCAGTTTGTCGAGGGCGATGTCCAGCACTGGTGGCTTCCGCACTCAGGCCAGGGCGTGCGCACTCGCATATCGGACGACCGCGTTTGGCTCGCCTACGCTGTCGCGCACTATGTGAGAGTCACCGCCGACGCCCTCGTGCTCGATGAAGTCGTCCCCTTCCTAACGGGTCAACCGCCGCTGCAGACAGGCGAGAGCGACAGCTTCTTCCAGCCGACCGTCTCGGACGAGACCGCCAACCTCTACGAGCATTGTGCCCGTGCGCTGGACGCGAGCCTGGTGGTCGGCAACCATGGCCTTCCGCTGATCGGCGGCGGCGATTGGAACGGCGGCATGAACCGCGTCGGCGAAGGCGGCCGGGGCGAGAGCGTCTGGCTTGGCTGGCTGTTGCACGCCGCTCTCGACGCCTTCGTAACCATCGCCGGTGCGCGCGGTGACGCGACGCGGGCGGCGAACTGGCGCAGGCACATGCGGACGCTGACGAATGCCTTGGAAAGTGAAGCTTGGGACGGCGACTGGTATCGACGCGGCTGGTTCGACGACGGCACTCCGATCGGCTCGGCGACGAACGAAGCGCGAGATTACACTCCGCCACGGCGCGTCACGGTACGAGATCGTGGTCGAGAACCCGCAAAGCGTGCAGCGAGGCGTTGCGGAGGCGGAGCTCGATGGTGCGAAGATCACCGCGCGGCCGCTCGCCTTTCCACTCAAAGACGATGGCGCCATCCATCGGCTGCAAGTCCAACTGGGCTAACCCTGCTACGCTTCCGGTTCGCATCAACGGTCTGCACCTACCTGACGGATCTCAACAGCGGATACGCAAGCGATGAAGCGGCTCCCCCAGCAACAATGGCCTTGGGAGAAAGAGGCCGCCAACTGAGGCGGCCTCTTCACTAATTACGTTAGTCTAGGTGCGCCAAGAATTCTGGGATCGACTGCCTTGCGGGCTGCAACAGAAACCCAGCAATGATTCCCACAGCCACTTTGGCCCAGCCGCCCGAGACCTCATCCATCTCGCCAACCGTCAGCTCGCGGACTTCGTTCGACTCTTGCAGCTTCATGGTTCTAACTCCCTTGTAACTTGGCCGGGACCATCCCGCACCGGAGGAGCCAATATCGCGAACGGCTCTCTAGTGCGCCGTGAGGGCGGTCACACAATTTACAGGCAAAGGGACCACTCCAAAAACTAAAAGGGACCACGCGCTTCCGGAACCGATGGAAAGGGGCCAGTGGCTGGCGCTAAATTTAGAAGAACTAAGAAGCGGCTAGGGCGCGACCTTCCGAAAGGCGAGCCTGTGGACGTCACCGATCTTGGCTGGAAGGAAGGCGAATAGAGGCCGCCGACTGAGGCTGCCTCCTTCTTCGCGTCAGTAGCCACAAGCTCCCGATACGGTTCCGATCGCCATGCCACCATAGTAAGCGGCTTGAGCCGGTTGGCCTAAAGCCGTCAAGGCTTGCGCGGTCATCCTGTGGATACTCGCGACAACATGCGCGGCTTCACAAGTCATGCCGCCGGCGACGGTTTGGAGTTCGGCATCGTTCATTTCGTGAATGTCGTTCATGTTAGTTCTCCTGCTCGTTGGAGTGGGACCATTCCCGCCATCCGATGGCAGGCATATGCGCGGCGATGGATTGTCGCTGTGATGACGATCACGCCAGAAATAGGGCACTGCGTATTTCAAATTAGGCCACTAGGGGTCGAACTAGGCCAGCACCCCATGACGAATTAGAACAAAAAGGGTCGCGTTAGGATTGTGGTAGAATGCCACAGGCCGCCAACTGAGGCGGCCTCTTTCGTTATTCAAAGGAGATGGCCCATGCCCAAAGCCGCTGCCGCATCTTGAGCTGTCGTGCCAACGGGAAGTCTAGACCATCCGATGCCAATCATGGCCAACCCCCCAACCGCGGCCGCGATGCCAACGGCCAAGGGGATGGCGCCGCCGCTAACGTCAGCAAGCTCGACGTCAGTAAGGGAGCGAACGTCGGAAGCATTCTTTGCGCTGCGCATTTCTGTCTCCATGCCTGGTGCTCGATGCAGACCATTCCGCCGTCTTTATGGAGTTTGGCGCACGGCCCTTGCCGGCGCCGTGATGCTGGTCACTCAAAATAGGCGACTCGCAAAATCGACGATACTGGCCGAAGTCGAGGAACTCAGTAAATGAAAGAGGCCGCCAATGAGGCGGCCTCTTAAAGATTATAGCCTCTCACCGGTGCAGCCCAGGCCCTAGCGTCCCCGTTTGCTGGGCTCCATGGATAACCGCGCCGAGCGTAACACCCGTCATTGCGCCAACGAAAAAGGCAGCAACTAACGGAGCGATTCCGCCATTTACTTCATCGATCTCAGCATCCGTAAGTGAGCGAATATCGAAAATATCATCCGCGTTGCGCATTTTAGTCTCCATGTTTCTGGAGCGGACCATCCGCACCATGCCATAGACATTGGCGCGTTGT
>JAUSQH010000152.1 GCA_030652895.1 Alphaproteobacteria bacterium | reverse complement strand
TAGCCCTGGATCATCACCCGCCGGTTGAAGGCAAACCCCGCCAGGATCGCCAGCGTAGTTTCGCTGTCAAACACATAGGTCTTATCAAGGTCGGGTACATATTCATTGGAGCTTGAAAACGCCGGAACCTGCATATCGCTGTCGATACCAAAAACTTCACGCACCGAAACCGTGGTGTCCGGAGCGTCAAGGGCCATTTTGGCGGTCGCTTCTACCGTCATGATTATCTTCCATATGTTTAAATGGACCGGGGGCGGCGGGTTACTTGATACCACTAGCCTTTAGCCGATTATAGGCCTGAATGACCTGTTTAAGCTGCCCTTCTGTTGCCCGGTCGCCACCATGGGCGTCGGGATGAAAACGCTTCACTAATTCCTTATACCGCAGTTTGATTTCTTTCAAGGTCGCGGTTTCCTCCAGGTCCATGCAAATGAAGGCCTCGCGCACCAAAGGGGGCCATTTACGCGCCGGAGGCCGTGCAGGATTTTGGGCCTCAGATGGATCGCCAAAAAGATTAAACGGATCGCCCCGCCCCATCGCAGACCTGCCCCGTCCTGTCATGCTGGTGTTGTGCAGGCTGGGATTGCCCTGTTTGGCTGACCAGGTTGGCCGGTGTCCGGTGATGTTGCCCTTGATGTAGTACTCGACCTCGTCTGAGCTCATACCAGAGAAAAAATTCCAGGTCCGATTGTACTCCCGGACGTGATCGCCGCAAAACCAGTAATATTCGCGCAGACGGTCCGGGGATTTCGGCGCACGGTGGGGCCCGGGATCCGTGCAGCCGTCCCAGTTACAGGCATGAGAGACCGGCGGCGCTGACTTTGCCGCGCCGCGGCGTATCCTGATCCTGTCAATGTCTCGCGTAAATTTCATTACAAAAGGACTATCGTCCGGTTAGGTTACAAAGCCGAGTCTAGTTTACACTCGGCTATTAAAAAGCCTGTTACTATACAGTGTTTTCCACCCCGGACGGAAAAACAAAATGAACGTTGCCGACACAATACGCATTAGACTTGAACAAAAGCTTGCACCGTCTTCGCTTGAAGTCGTTGATGAATCTCATCGCCACGAAGGTCATAGCGGCGCAAAACCTTCCGGCGAGACGCACTTTAATGTCGTGATCGTATCAGCGGCGTTTGCTGGCAAAACCCGCATCGCACGCCATCGCATGGTGTTCGACGTACTGCAAGATCTGATGGATGCGCCCGTGCATGCGTTAACGCTGAGCACCCGCACCCCGGATGAGACTGCGCTAAGGTAATATCGCCGCCAGCAACAGCGGCAGCACAATTATGGACATGAGCGTCGATTGCATGACGATACCGGCGACAGTTTCCGGATCGGTTTCATAGCGTACCGCGAAAACATAGTTGATCACCGCGGCAGGCATCGCCGCCTGCAGCAGCAAGACGCCACGCACTGTGCCGGAAAGACCAAACAGGCTCGCCACGCCCCACCCTACGCCCAGCCCCATCGCAATGCGCAGTGCAGCCAATGCGCCGCTGCGCCGGGCGGTGCCCCCGTGAATCCGGGAAAGGCTGACGCCGAGCAGCAGCAGCATGAGAGGAATCGTGATCCCGCCGACAAGCTGCGACGTATTGGCAAGCCATTCCGGTACGGCGTAGCCGCCGAAACGAAATATCATCGCCAAAGGTATCGCGTAGATCACCGGGGTGCGTAACATCTCGACCGGCGAAAATTTGCCGCTGTTTATCCACACGCCGATTGTCGGTTGCGCCACCGCATTGACCAAAAAAAAACCCGTGCCGAGCGCGAGCCCCTCTTCACCAAATGCAAACAGGCAAATCGGTAAGCCCATATTGCCGCCATTTGAAAAACTCAGGGACGGTAAATAATGGGTCACCGGCATTTTGAAACCGCGCAAGATCAGACTACCCAAAATCAGATACGCGCAAATCGACAGCATTGCAGCGGACACGATTTCGCCCAGCGCCCCCAGTTCTACCTGCAAGGTGCTGAGCGTCGCAAACACCATGCACGGCATGCCGATATTGATAACCAGCCGGCTGACCATTTCAGAATCAAAATTATAACCAGCCTTCGACCACCCATACCCGACCCCTGCGGTAAGGAAGACCGGTGCGAGAATCCCGGTTAATTCACCGATCACGCCTGGTGTGCCGGCGGCTGCGGCTCGCTTCCAGGCGGTGGGGTGATGCGAATAGAACTGATTGCGTTGCGGTTGCGGCGCAGAATCTGAAATTTGAAACCGTAATAGGTAAAAACCTGACCCACCTCGGGGATCGCCTGCGCCTCGTGAATAACCAGCCCGGCTATGGTAGTCGCCTCATCGTCGGGAAGGTTCCAGTAAAATTCCCGGTTCAGGTCGCGGATCGCCACCGCGCCATCGGTAACATAGCTGCCATCCGGTTGTATCCTTACACCGCGCACCGGCGCATCATGCTCGTCGGAAATTTCTCCGACAATTTCCTCCAGAATGTCTTCCAGCGTCACGAGGCCCATCAGCACCCCATATTCATCAACTACCAGGACAAAGTGACTGCGCCGCGCCAGGAACGCCACGAGTTGGGCGCGCAATGTGGTGCCCTCCGGGACAAACCACGGCGCCGACGCAAGCGCCAGCACATCAATCGTCTGATCAGCGGGGACGCCGTCGCGCTGCCGCGCCATCATTACCCGCAGCAGATCTTTCGCATGCACAACGCCAACGATATTTTCCGGGTCGCCTGACCACAGTGGCACACGCGTATAAGGACTCGAGAGCACGTGCCCGATAATCTCATCGGCCGGCAGACCCGCATCAACCATATGGATGTTCTTGCGGTGAACCATAATATCGTCGACCGCAACATCATCCAGATCCAGTATGCCGCCAATCATGTCCCGTTCGCGCTTTTTAACGGCGCCTTCACGGTGATGCAGGTCTACCGCACCGCGCAGTTCGTCATGGGCCGTGATCACATCGAACGGCCGGTCCGGGTCGTAACCAAACAGATGAAATATCCCGCGCACCGTAAAACGAGCCATTGCAACCAACGGCCACAACACCCAGATAATGCCCCGCATGATCAATGCGACACCGAGCGCGGCGCGTTCCGGTTGTGTGATGGCGAATGTCTTGGGCAACAATTCGCAGAAGACCACCACAAGTCCCGTCATCAATGCCGTAGCATAGAGCACCCCCGCATCGCCAAAAATGCGGATCATCAGTATCGTCGCCAGCGCCGAGGCAAGAATATTAACCAGATTATTCCCAAGCAACACGGTGCCAAGTACGCTTTCACGATCGTTAATGAGCTTTTCAGCCATTTCCGCGCGGCGCGAACCATCTTCGGCAAGCCGGTGAATGCGCGAACGCTGGGCAGCAGTCAGCGCCGTTTCCGAGCCCGAAAAAAAAGCCGAGAATACCAGCAGGATCAGTATCCCGCCGATCAGCATTATTAGTGGCAGATCAATATCCACCTGCATCTCCATTATGGGTTTTGTCTCCTGGTTAGTTTAGGCCGCCGAGGCTTCAAGTATTTGCAATACAGTCTCGCGTTCGACGTCGCTGGTGATGAAGCATTCGCCAATCTTACGCGGCAGCACAAAGTTAATCCTGCCGGCCGCCACTTTTTTATCCTGCGCCATATGCCCCAACAACCGTTCCGGGTCCAGTGCCGCGCCGGGAATATCCTTTATCCTGCTTGGCATTGCCATGCTAGTCAGATGCCGCGCCACGCGCTCTGCATCCCGATCAGGCGCAAGTCCGGTTTTCGCCGCCAATTCAAAGGCAAGGCACATGCCGATAGCCACCCCTTCACCATGTAGCAGCCGGTCGCTGTAACCTGTTTCCGCCTCCAGCGCATGTCCGAAAGTATGACCAAGATTTAACAGCGCACGCGGTCCCGATTCGCGCTCGTCCTGCACGACCAGCGCCGCCTTGGCTGTACAACTGGTTATCACGGCACGGATGCGCGCCGCCTGATCGCCATCGCGGATAGCGGCTCCCGCACCTTCAAGCCAACTGAAAAAAACTGCATCCCCAATCAATCCGTATTTTACGACCTCTGCATACCCTGCCAACAATTCGCGCGGCGGCAACGTGTCGAGCAGCTCCACATCGGCAAGCACGATGCGAGGCTGATGGAACGCGCCGATCAGGTTCTTGCCAAAGCGATTATTAATTCCAGTTTTTCCACCCACCGATGAATCGACCTGTGCGAGCAGGGTTGTCGGAATTTGCCCAAAATCTACACCACGACGTAAAATTGCCGCCGCGAAGCCAGCAAGATCACCGATAACCCCGCCACCAAACGCCAGCAGCAAATCGCCGCGCTCTATCTTTTCCTCAAGCATCCAGTCAAGTAGGTCTTCTAACTCATTAAAATTCTTACTGTGTTCTCCCGCTGGGATAATATGGTGGGAATGAGAAACTCCCGCACTGTCCAGCGCCGCCAGAAGCACGGGGAGGTGCCGCTGCGCAACATTGCTGTCCGTAACAATCGCCACCCGGTTACGTCTTAACAGGGGTTTGATAAAGCTGCCGATCTGCCCAAGTAATCCAACCCCAACATGAATGTCATAGGCGCGCGCGCCTAACGCAACATGCACCTGCTGTGAAACGGGCGCCCTCATATCGTCACCCCTTCAGGGCTCGAAAAATAAGTATCTAGTTTTTCCAATATCATATCCACCACTTCTTCATGTGGCGCCTCAACACTTTCCACAACGATATCGGCCAAAGCATAGACCGGATAGCGCTCATCGCGCAGCCGCAACATGGTCTCGCGCGCATCGCCGTGCTTGAGCAACGGGCGATTATTGCGTCGCGCTACACGCTTGAGAAGCAACTCCACATCGGCCCGCAGCCAAATTGAAACGCCATAAAGTTCAATATTTTTCCGGGTCTCCGGATCCATGAATGCGCCACCGCCTGTGGCGAGCACCCCGCCTGGTGGATTACCCTTACTCATATCCTGCAGCAATCGCTCAATCACCCTGGTTTCGCCCCGGCGAAAAGCCGGTTCGCCATGTTTCTCAAATATCTCAGGAATACTCATACCCGCTGCGGCCTCGATTTCGCTGTCCGTATCGAGAAAATTAACCCCCAAACGCGCTGCGAGCCGTCGGCCTACCGTGCTTTTTCCCGCCCCCATCAAGCCTATAAGAACAATAACCCTGTTCCCAGCCGGGTTATCGTGCAGGGGCGTGGCAAGCAGCGCTTCACTTTCTTCTGATTCATCGTCCATCGCGGCAGAGTATCCGAAAATGGCCACTTTTCTAGGGCAGATTTTACCCCAGTACTCTAGCGCCATTGAAAGCACGCACCACACCGGATAATGTTCCTGCGACTGGGGCCTCTGTGACGGGGATTCGCCAGATCATTAGATTGACCCATGAAAGGCCTAGGCCCGAACGATGCCGAAACTGCTTGGTTCCATTCTGGTTTTGCTCGCCGCCATTATTATCGGCGGTGCCATCTATATCTCAATCTGGGACGTGCCGCCGCCGGTGCGCACAGTCGAGAAAGTTCTGCCGGATGACATGCTCGGCAAGTAAACGCAGCCGTTTTTCAGCTTCTGTCCCAGCATTCCTGATAGTCGCATCCCTTGCTGCCGCGCCCGCCATGGCGCAG
>JAUSQH010000149.1 GCA_030652895.1 Alphaproteobacteria bacterium | reverse complement strand
CAGCCCTTCAGCTTTCATGGCACGCAAGACGACGCGCACCATGTCGCGGCTGATGCCCGGGCAGGCTTCTTCGATTTCCGAGATCGAAAACGGCAGGTTTCTCTTGAGAATTTCCGCCCGCACTCTGCCGCCTTTGGCGCCGCGCCCACGCTCGATGGTGCCGACGCGTTCTTCGAATTCCTTATAGGCGCGCAGCAATGCGCCCCAAAAATAATCGAGCCACGGTGCGATATTGTGAGTGCCCTCGTGCCAGCTCTGTGAGCTGGCTTCTAGCGTTTCGTAATAACTCTCCTTCGACTCTTCGAAGATGCGCTCCAAGCTGATGAAGCGGCCCACGGTGTAGTCGGCGTGGTAGAGCAGTTGCAAGGTGAGCAGCCGAGCCATGCGGCCGTTGCCATCAGGGAATGGATGCACGCATAAAAAATCAAGGATGACCAGCGGCACCAATACCAGTGGGTCGGCCAGATGTTGATCGAGTGCGGTGCGGTAGTGCGCAATGGTGTCCGTCATTGCCATGGGTGTGAGGTGCGCCGCTACAGGCCGAAAGCGGATGCGCGAGCTGCCGTCCGGGTGACGTTCAATAATGTCGTTGTTGGTGGCCTTCCAATGCCCACCGGGTTGCGGCATGTAGCGGTACAGGATGCTGTGCAGCTGCAGGACGGTGCCCTCTGCAAAGGGCATCTGCTCCCCGCTTTCGTGAATCAGCCCCAAGGCATCACGGTAGCCAGCGACTTCTTGTTCGGAACGGCTCTTGGGCGTGGCATTTTTGAGCACCAGCGACTTGAGCCGGTGGGCTGCAACCACTACGCCTTCGAGGCGGTTGGAGGACTCCGTCGATTCGACGACTGCCACTTGCCGCAGATCACTCAGCACCTCTGGCGACTGGGCGACATATAGAAGTTGCTTGCCCCGGTACTCGCCCAGCGCGCGCAGCGTTGCCAGTTGCTGCGTGTCAAAGCGCAGCTTGGCGAGGTAGTTTGGCGTCAGTGAGTGCATGGCTCGTAGGCGATTGAGGAAATGGGGTAATCTCAATGTACATTGGGGTATTACGCCACAGAATTACCCCTTTATTTTTTGTTGTTA
>JAUSQH010000148.1 GCA_030652895.1 Alphaproteobacteria bacterium | reverse complement strand
AATAGCAAGGGTGTGCCCGGCAAGATCAAGCTTGCATGCGAAATCGTTATCGCCGCGATTGTGGTATGGTGGATCAGCGCGAATGCGGCTCCTGCACAGGCTGATATGCTGGCTATACCGTTCTTGAAGAATGTTCTGGTTGACCTGGGCTGGCTGTTCCTGCCGATGGCGGTGTTTGTCATTGTCGGGGCGTCCAATGCGGTCAACCTGACGGATGGCCTTGACGGGCTTGCCATCATGCCGGTGATGATCGCTTCAGCCAGTTTTGCATTTATTGCCTATCTGGTGGGTAACGCCGTCTACGCCAATTATCTGCAGATATTACCTGTGCCGGGTGCTGGAGAATTGGCGGTTTTCGCTGGCGCTGTCGTGGGCGCGGGACTTGGTTTTTTATGGTTCAATGCGCCGCCCGCGACGGTAATGATGGGCGACACCGGATCCCTGTCGCTGGGCGGGGCGCTGGGTGCGATCGCCGTTGTAACCAAGCACGAAATTGTTCTGGCGATCGTCGGCGGATTGTTCGTGCTTGAGGCCGTGTCGGTGATCGTTCAGGTCGCGTCGTTCAAAATGACTGGAAAGCGCGTTTTCGCGATGGCGCCGATCCATCATCATTTCGAAAAGCGCGGATGGGAGGAATCGACAATTGTCATCCGTTTCTGGATCATTGCCCTGGTTCTGGCGATGATTGGTCTTTCGTCTCTCAAGCTGAGATAAAGCATGATCGCCGCAACCGCCTTTGCAGGAAAAAAAGTCGCCGTTTTCGGGCTTGCCCGGACCGGGATTTCTGCCGCCCGGGCGTTGTTGCAGGGCGGCAGCGACGTCGTGGCGTGGGACGATGCGCAGGTGCGCCGTGATGACGCCAGCTCTGTGCTGGGACCGGGTGTGACGTTTGCGGATCTTGCGGCTATTGATTGGACAGAAATTGCCGCATTGGTGTTGAGCCCCGGGGTGCCGCTGCATTTCCCGGCCCCCCATGAGGTGGTGCGGGCCGCCATCGCAGCGGGCTGTGACGTGATCGGCGACGTGGAGCTGTTTTTCCGGGCGCGGCGCGCGAATTTTCCGGCAACCAGACTGGTGCTGGTAACTGGCACCAATGGCAAGTCAACAACGACCGCATTGATTGGGCATCTGGTGCGCGAAGCCGGGCTCGCGGTGCAGGTCGGTGGCAATATCGGCACGGCGGCGCTTGATCTGGACGTGCTTGATCCCGACGGCGTGTATGTGCTGGAGATGTCGTCCTATCAGCTTGATCTGACCGGCCCGACAGGCGCGGACGTGGCGGTCTGGCTTAATATTACTGCGGACCATATTGACCGGCACGGCAGCCTGTCCGGGTATGTCGCAGCGAAACGGCGGATATTTGACGGCCTTGCCCAGAATGGCGCAGCGGTTGTCGGCATGGATGACGTGCATGGGGTGAGTGTGTGTGATGCGTTGCGGGCCAGCGGCGTGCGGGTCAACCCGGTCGCAGTGGCGCATGTCCCGGCTGTGCCTGGCGTCTATGTGCAGGATGGAGTTTTATTTGATGCGCTGTCCGGTGACCCTCAGAAAGTGACCGATTTAACCCGGCTAACGCGGCTGCCCGGCGCGCATAACTGGCAGAACGCAGCGGCATCGTATGCGGCGGCGCAGGCCTTGGGAATAGCGCGCGGGCAGATAGTGGCCGGGCTGGAAAGTTTTTCCGGGCTGGCGCATCGCATGGAAGAAGTCGGTCATGTGAAAGGCGTTCGGTTCATCAATGATTCAAAAGCCACAAATGCAGATGCTACCGCGCGCGCATTGGCTTGCTATGATAGCGTCTATGTGATTCTTGGTGGGGTTGCTAAAGCAGGTGGAATTGATTCGCTGGCGCCGTTCTTTCCGCGAGTCCGTAAAGCCTATCTGATTGGGGAAGCGGCAATGGCATTTGCCGAAACATTGGACGGGCGGGTGGCGTATCAGCAGTGCGGTGATCTGGCGAACGCGGTTGCGGCGTCAGTCAGGGATTCGGCGCAGGAATGCGGTGCGGTCGTGTTGCTGTCTCCGGCTTGCGCTTCGTTTGATCAGTTCGATAATTTTGAAGCGCGCGGCGAGGCGTTCCGTAAACTGGTGTCAGAGCATGCGGGGAAGTGCGTGAGCGGGAGTACAGTGTGAGCAGTTTTACCCGTACCGATACGAGTATTCTTGGCCAATGGTGGTGGACCGTGGATCGCTGGATCCTGGGCGCTATTGGTTCGCTGATCCTCATCGGTACATTGCTTACACTGGCCGCCAGTCCGCCAGTAGCGGAACGCATCAATGTGGACAGCTATTTCTTTGTAAAAAAGCATTTGATGATGCTGCCCCTGGCGCTGACCATATTGTTCGCCACGTCGATGGTGTCGCCAAACAACGTCAAGCGGATGGCGGTCGGTTTGTTTATCGGTGCGCTGGCTATGATGGTTCTGACGTTGACCATTGGAGAAGAGCGAAATGGTGCACAGCGTTGGCTGTCGCTGGCTGGTATGTCTCTGCAGCCATCAGAGTTTATGAAACCCGCCCTGATCGTGTTTGCGGCCTGGATGTTTTCTGAACAAAACCGTAACTCTGGGGTGCCGGGTAATCTGATCGCCCTCAGCGCATGGGCGATATCGATAGGCATGCTCGCCATGCAGCCGGATTTTGGCCAGGCTTTTTTGCTGACCGTCGTCATTGGCGCCATGTTTTTTGTCGCCGGCATGCCGATGCTTCTGGTTGGGGGACTTCTGGGTGCTGGCGTGGTGGGGGGCGTTTTTGCCTATATGTATGTGCCGCACGTCACCAGCCGTATTGACCGTTTTCTTGATCCGTCGTCCGGCGACACGTTTCAGGTCACCACGGCCATGAATGCATTTATGCAGGGTGGTCCGTTTGGTCGCGGGCCGGGTGAAGGGACGGTCAAGCGTATTCTGCCAGATGCGCACACGGATTATATCTTTGCGGTGGTTGGTGAGGAATTCGGCATGATTGCCTGTCTGCTGCTGGTCGGTTTGTTTGCTTTTATTGTGCTGCGCGGTCTGGCGCGCGCCTTTGCTGCGGAAGATCACTTTGTACAGCTTGCGGCTTCCGGGCTGATTTTTCTGTTCGGGTTGCAGGCGGCCATTAATATGGCGGTCAACCTGAACCTGCTGCCCTCCAAGGGCATGACCCTGCCCTTTATCAGTTATGGCGGCTCATCCCTGCTGGCTTTGTCATTGACTGCGGGCATGATTTTGGCCTTGCTGCGCAAACGCCCGGGGGTTGCCATTGGCGGTGCATCTGTGGGGCGTTCGCCATGACCGAGCAAAACGACGCGCCCATCGTCTTGTCTGCCGGCGGCACCGGCGGGCACATGTTTCCCGCCGAAGCACTGGCGCAGGAGCTGCGCGCGCGCGGACGTTCTGTGGCGTTGATTACCGATGCGCGCGGCGCGGCGTTCGCATCATCGTTTGGGCGCATCAACGTGCATGTGATTAAAGCGAGAAATCCTGCGGGCAACGCGCTGGCGAAATTGCGCGCGGCGGCGTCGATTGTTATTGGCACATTCGAGGCGCTTCGTCTGTTGCGTCAGAACCCTCCGGCGCTTGTTATAGGCTTTGGGGGTTATCCGGCGTTACCGGCGATGGCGGCGGCGATATGGCTGGGGGTTCCGACGGCGCTGCACGAACAAAATGCCGTGCTCGGCAAGGTCAATCGTCTGATTGCACACCGGGTCAGTGGCATTGCCGCCTCCGTTGAAGGCATGCGCGGGTTGCGTGCGATCGATCAGGTCAAGGTGTCTGTTACCGGAAATCCGGTGCGCGCCGATATTGCCGCGAGTTATGGATGCCTTTATGACGCGCCCACGCTGGATGCGCCGTTTAACCTGCTGATATTCGGCGGCAGTCAGGGCGCGCGTATATTAAGTGAGACTGTGCCTGCGGCCATCGCCATGCTGCCACCCGGCGTCAGTACCCGGTTACGCATCGTGCAGCAATGCCGTGGCGCCGATCTGGAGCAGGCCCGCAAGGCTTATGCGCGAACCGGCGTGCAGGTGGAACTGACGGAATTCATCCGCGACATGCCCGCACAGCTTACCCGGGCGCATCTGGTTATCGCGCGATCGGGAGCGACAACCGTGAGCGAGTTGACAGCGGCGGGTGTGCCATCAATTTTGGTTCCGTATCCGCATCACGCGGATCAGCAGCAGCTTGCCAATGCGCAGGCCCTGGCGGATGCCGGTGCGGCATGGGTTATGCCGGAAGCGGAAATGACAGC
Source organism: Alphaproteobacteria bacterium (assembly GCA_030652895.1). GTDB lineage: Bacteria > Pseudomonadota > Alphaproteobacteria > UBA11222 > UBA11222 > UBA11222. The sequence continues at coordinate 110 of JAUSQH010000148.1, read as the reverse complement.
CGCAGTTCTCGCCAAGCGCTTGCAGAATTTGTTGCGTAATCCGCAACAACTTGCTGTTGCAGCCGGCGCGGCCCACGGCCTTGGCCGGCCGGACGCCGTCAAGGCGCTGG
>JAUSQH010000142.1 GCA_030652895.1 Alphaproteobacteria bacterium | reverse complement strand
ACGATGGAGTCGTCCACCAGCAGGCCCAGCGAGAGAACAAAACCCGCGATGGTCAGCTGATTGAGTGAAAAGCCAAAAAAATTCAGGATCGTCAGACCGATCGCCAGAGAAAGCGGAATAGAAATCATCACCACCACTGATGCGCGCAGGCCAAGTGGTAACAATGTCAGTACGACCAGGCAAAGTGCTATCGTGAAATCACGGAAAAGCGTGTTCAATCTGCGATCAACACTCTGCGACTGATCATATCCACGTTGCAGGACAATGTCGGCCGGCAGGGTTTTTTCAAACTCGTCCAGTACGCCATAAATGGCGTCACGCACGGCGAAAATATTTTGCCCGTCCTTCTGGTTGGCGGTGATGAATACGGCGCGCTGGCCATTGAAACGCGTAAGATGGGTGGCTTCTTCATACGCCCAATCCACTGCGGCGATATCGGAAATTTTTACCACCATGCCGTCATTGGCGCCGATAACGGTATCGCGGATCTGCTGTAAATTTTCATAACCTCCGGTGGTTTTCAGATTAAAGCGTTGCGCCCCTGCGTGAATGGGGCCGCTAGGCAATTCCGCGTTCTCCGCCGCCAGGGCGTTGGTGACGAGGGTAACGGGAAGTCCAAGCGCCGCGAGACGCCCCAGGTCCAGCGCCACGCGAACCTCGGATTTGGGAACGCCCCACACTTCTGTCTCCCATACGCCCGAAACGCGCTCGATACGATCCTTCAGTGCGTCGCTGATATCATCCAGTTCGCGATAAGGCGCTGTTTCGCTAATCAGGGCGATTTGCACTATATTGGTCAATGCAATATCGTTTTTGTTGACTTCCAACCGGCGCAGGCCCTGGGGCAGGGATGGGCGCAGGGCGTCGATTTCGCGCAACACATCATCATACTTTTTTTGCGGCTCGCTGACGCCCCAATCAAATTCAACGAAGATATTGGCAACGCCATCCATGGCGATGCTGCTGATGGTATTCACGTCGTCAAGCGTGTTGAGCGCATCTTCGATGGGATTTACCAGCAGCTTTTCCACATCTGCCGGGTCTGCGCCCGGCAACACGGCGAGAATGGTAAATCCCGGAAACGGAAAGTTTGGATCTTCCGCGCGCGGAATATTATTGAAGGCGTTGAAACCCAGTGCCGCCAGAAGTCCAAAAACGACCAGCGTGAACTGCCAGTGGCGTACAGAAAAGGCGGTGACGCTCATGGCGCTGCTGCTATTTCTTCGGCGATGCGCACGCTGACGCCGTCGCGTAAATAGGCCGCGCCGGTGGTCACCACCAGCGCGTCCGCAGCCAGACCGCCGGTCACGATGATTTTGTCGCCGTCAAGTTTACCGACGGTTATTCTGCGCCGGTGTGCCTTGCCGGTTTGGGAGTCAATCATAAAAACCGAAGCCTGCGCGCCATGGCCTTCCAGAATGGCGCTCGCGGGAATGGCGAGGGCATTGGCGTTCGTTCCCGCTACGCTTGCGTGGATGCGCACTTCGCCCATAAAGCCACTGATCAGCGGACGATTTGTTTCGACAAAGGAAATCTCTGTCTCAAAGGCGCCGCTGCGCGGATCGCTGGCTGCGGCCACGCGGCTTACACGGCCCTGCAGTTCCACGTCGTCGAAAGCGTCAAGACGGATCGTTGCGGCGTCGCCAATTTTTACGCGTGCAATGTCTCTATCGCCCAGTCCGGCTTTTAATACATAGCTGCCGTCGCCATTGCTGACGGTCAGGACGGGCGCGCCAACAGCAATAATTTCACGAGAATCCGCGTGGCGTTTTAGTACCGTCCCATCGGCGGGCGCCGTGATGCGGGCAAGACTGCGGTCAAACTCAATGGCGCGCTGCTCGGCGCGTGTGGTGTCCAGCGCGGTACGCGCGTCATCCATACGCTGCGTGCTGGCAAAGCCTTTGGCTGCCAGCGGCGCCATCCGGTCCACATCGCGTTTGGCTTTTTGCACCGCCAGGGCGGCGCCCGCCGCTTGGCTGTCAATTCCGCGCATATCCAGTTCGGCCAGCACCTGACCCTGGCGGACCTCATCGCCGTTATCCACATGAATGGCCTGGATCAGTCCGCTGATCTTGAAGGATAGTTCGGCTTCGCTCCCGGGCCGGACGATCCCATAGGCGCTGACCGCATCGGCGTCTGGCGCAGGCTGTGGCATGGCGACACGTACGGGGATGGCTTGCTCCGCCTGAGAGGTCGTGGTCTCGGGTTTGTTATCGCAGCCGCCAAGTCCAGCTGTTATAAACAAGCCAATCAGGGCTATTGAAATAGAGGCGCGGTGGGGCATAGGCGTTGTATCCCAAAATATAAACGAACGGCGTTAATTTAGGAACAAGAATGCTCGCTTGTCAATATTTAACTAACAGTGTTAGGTTATCGGTATGTCCAAACCAATAGATGCGATAAAACAGGTCGCACACAGGCGCATGCCCCCACAGCAGCGGCGCGCGCAAATTCTCACCGCCGCAAAAGAAATGTTTACCGAGCAGGGGGTGATCAGCGTCACCATGCGTGCCTTGGGCAGGCGTTGTGGCATTACCCAAGCGTCGATTTACCAGCATTTTGTCGATAAAGACGCAATTCTGGGTGCAATATGTGATGACTATTTTACCCAGATGCTGGATCAGTTTCAAATCGCCGCCGCAGCCGCACAGGACCCGCTATCGCGGCTGCTGGCAGTTATGCGGGTCTATCTGGATTTCGGTCTGGCGCATCCGGAAGAATATCAGCTGACATTCATGAGTCCGGTATCGCACAGTCACCCTGTGCCGCCGGACGGATCGCTTGAAGCGCACCCAAAGGCTGGAACCATGAGCTTCCATTTTCTTCAGGATCTGGTCGCTGACCTGATGGCGTCCGGTCAGCTTCGCCCAGGAGATGCAAATGCCGTGGCCGAAGCCATATGGGCGTGCGGGCATGGGTTGGTTGCCCTGCTGATCACCCAAAAACAGTTCATTCATTCGGACTATGCGGCGTTACGCGAAGCGCATCTGGACTTGATACTGAATGGCATATTGGTGGAACATGTGGCGCTTGCGCATGATCGTCCCAGCGTTCAGAATACCGGTTAAATATCATAACGAGTAACAGCAGGGGAGAACGTCAATGGCATTGGATACACAGGTGGCGGCGTTGCTCGCTCAGCTTTCAGCCAATCCGGATGCGCCGGGTCTGGCGGATGTACCCCCCGAAGGTGGCCGCGCCATGTTCCGCGCCATGGGGGAAATGCTGGACGCAAAGGACGTTCCCATCGGCAAGATCGAAAATCGCAAAATCCCTGGGCCTGCCGGTGAGATTCCGGTGCGCATTTATACGCCGGCTGATGCGGGCGCCGGGGCGCTGTCCTGTCTGGTGTATTACCACGGGGGCGGCTGGGTGATTGGCGATCTGGATACCCATGAAGGGGCGTGCCGCCTGCTGGCCAACGGCAGCGGCTGCCGGGTCATTTCCGTGGACTATCGTCTGGCCCCCGAGCATGTGTTTCCGGCGGCGCCCGAAGATTGCTACGCCGCAGTGAAATGGGTGGCGGCAAATGCCGCGCAACTCGGCATTGATCCCAAACGTATCGCTGTTGGCGGGGATAGTGCGGGCGGGAATCTGAGTGCGGTGGTTTGCCAGATGGCGCGCGACGCGGGCGGCCCGGCGATTGCCTTTCAGTTGCTGATCTATCCGGCGACGGATATGGCGCTGCAGACGCCCGCGCGGAAAGAAAATGCTTCGGGCTATTTCCTCGAAGAAAAGACCATGAATTATTTCTATGACCTGTATGTGCCAAAGGGTACGGATGAAAACGATCCGCGCCTGTCACCTCTGCGTGCGAAAAGCTTTGCCGGACTGCCGCCTGCCTATGTCATCACCGCACAATATGATGTGTTGCGCGATGAAGGACGTCTCTATGCGGAAAAAATGCAGGCCGCCGGGGTAAAGGTGAAGCTGGTGAACTATGACGAAATGATCCATGGCTTTTTCACCATGGCGGGGGCGATAGCCGCCGCAAAGCCCGCCATCGCCGACGCAGCCACGGCGGTCAAAGCGGGGCTGGCGTAAATAGCTGTTCCACGGCCGCGATCTGACGGGCGCGCTCAGCGGCGTGCCAACCTAGCTCCTGGCCCATGATGGCGGCGGCATTTTCCAACGCCGCCGCGCCCGGATAGCCCAGGGTGCACAGCCCGGTGCGGCGGAACACCGCGTCTTCCAATGTCAGCGCCAGTTCATGGCGCGCCGCATAGCGGATTTGCGCGCCAATTTCCGGCAGATGCGGGGCAAGAGGCGCCGCCATGGCAGGATCTTCCGCAATTAGTTCGATGACTTTATCCATGTGCGTTCCATAGGCGCTTGCGAGATGGGCAATGAGCGCAATGTCCAGCGACGGATTCTTTTTTTGCATTTCGGCTGTAAAAGCCGGGAAGTTCTTCATGGCGCCGATCAACGGTGTGGCCGCCGTGCGGCAATGCCGGGTCGGGTGGTCAAGTTTACGTAACGCCAGATCAACCACCTGTTCCGCCAGTTGGCGCGACGTGGTCCATTTCCCACCCAGGACAGAAAGCAATCCCTTGCGGCCTTCTTCTTTGGTGTGATCGAAAATTTCCGATCCCCGGCTCGCGCCATACGTATTGTTACCCGGTTCAGCGGGATCAGCGACGAGAGGCCGCAAGCCGGCATAGCTGTGCAGAACGTCGGCGCGGGTAAGTTTTGCGTGTGGCAGACCGCGATTAACTTTGGTCAGTAATTCTGCAATGTCGGCTTCTGTTACGTGCAGCTTGTCCGGATCATCCGTAAACGGTGTATCCGTCGTCGCCAGAATGGAATGTCCGCGCCACGGTAATATGAAAAAATGCGTATCCGTTCCAATGACGGCAATGGCGTTGCGTGACAGCGAACGGGTAATCAGATGAATGCCCTTGGAGCGTTGCAGCTTTATCGCGTCCGGATTATTCGCCACCACTACAATATAGTCTGCCCACGGGCCGGCGGCGTTGATAATCAGTTTTCCGGAAATATCATATTTTTGCCCGTCTGCACCGTCCCGGACCTGGACGCCTGTTACACGTCCCGGCGTGCCACGCAGGCCCATCACCTGTGCATAATTGGCGATCTGAGCGCCGTTGGCCACAGAACCTGTCAAAAATTCAAGCGCCAGCCGTTCCGGCGTGTGCATCTGGCAATCATAATAACGCAACGCCCCGGCATTTGCCGCGCCATCAAGCAGCGGTTCCGTTTCGATGGCTTGCGCCTCGGACAACGCGCCATGTCCCGGCAAATGCTTGTCCGTGCTCATGCCCCTGTTGCGGTCAAGCGACAGCAAGTCATACAGCGCCAGTCCTGCGCGCAATGTCAGGTTCTGCAAGCGTGATGCAGATGGCAAAATAAATTGAAGCGGCATAACCATATGCGGCGCAATATGTTGCCATGTGCGGCGCTCACGCAGGGACTCGCGCACCAACCCAAATTCGAAATTGCGCAAATAGCGCAGGCCGCCGTGAATAAGCTTGGACGAGGCGGATGTGGTGGCGCAGGCAAAGTCATGTTTTTCCAGAAGCGCAACGCGCAACCCGCGCAGGCTGGCGTCCCAGGCGATGCTGGCGCCGGTAATGCCACCACCGATAATGACAAGATCAAACGGCGTTTCCGCCATTTCTGCTAGGTTGCGGCGCATGGCGCGATCCTTGAAAAAAAAGGCCGGGGAAATGCCCGGCCTTTTCCGCTAGTTCGTGCGCAGCTTGTCAGGCGCGCTGCAGAACATGAACAATACAGATCGATCCGGCGCCCATCATATGCACCAGACCGGTGCGCGCGCCTTCGACCTGGAACTTACCCTGTTCACCGCGCAACTGGCGGGTGGCGTCCCATACCTGGGCAAGGCCGGTCGGGCCGCCTGGGTGGCCACGGGCGATCAGGCCGCCGTCGGGCGAGAAGGGTATCTTGCCGCCGAATGTGGTTTCCCCATCGGCCACCATCCGGTCGCCTTCGCCCGCGCCGCAAAAACCGAGCAATTCATAATACATCAGTTCTTCGATCGGGAAGGCGTCATGCACATGCACAAAGTCGATGTCTTTTGGCCCAAGACCCGCTTCCTTATACGCCAGCTGCCCTGTCAGTTCGGTGGAATAGGCGGGGCCAACGACGGCGCCCATGAAGATATGGCCATCGCCGTAATGTTCCGACTGGGATTGCGACGCCAGCACCTTGATCATGGGCCGCCCGTTGGCGTGCTTTTTCGCCCAGGCTTCTGTGGCGACAATAGCGCAGGCCGCACCCGCGCCGCTGGCGCAGGCCATCATCGCGGTGTGCGGATAGGCGACCATAGCGGCAGCCATCACTTCGTCGGCGGTTACTTCATGGTCCGCGCGGCGTTGCGCCATGGGGTTATGGCGTGCGTGATTCCAGTTTTTTGCCGCAATCTTGGCAAATGTTTCGACGGTGGTGCCGTTTTCATGCATCCGGCGCTGCGCCCACATGGCGAAAAAACCGGCCGGCAGCATGATATTTTCCATCGAAGGCAGCCTTTTCTTGCCTCTGGCGGGTTGCGTCATCGGGTTGCCCATCAGGCGCATATCGTCATAGCCAAGCGCCATGGCGACATCCGTTTGTCCGCCGGATACCGCCCAAACGGCCTCGCGAAAGGCTGAGGAGCCGGTGGCGGAAGCATTTTCCACATGTGTGACCGGTACGCCCGTCAGGCCCAAATCTTTGGCAAAACCAATACCTTCGGTCATTCCGCCGCCAATATAGCCATTGTAAAGCGAGCCAATATCGCGAAATTTGACTCCCGCATCGTTAAGCGCGTCCATGCCAGCAGTGAAATACAGATCGCGCTTGGAAATAGGGTCCTTAGAGAACCGGTGCATCCCTACGCCAATAACGTAAACATCTCTATTCATTGATTAAATCTCCTAGGCCGGGGTAAATTTGAAGCCGCAATACTGGGTGCCATCCTCATCGGTGACCACAGGATTGGGTACAAGGCGCATTTTCATGCCGATCTTCCAGTCGCCCATTTTACCGTCTATAGGGGCCTGAATACGCACACCTTCCGGCAGGTCTATCTGGCCCACACCATACCCCGGCACTTTTTCACGGCTGCCCATTTTAGGCATCATGATAAAAGACCAGGAATACAGCTCGCCTACTGGAGAAAGTTCAACGGTTTCAACCGGCTCGGACGTCACAGGGCAAAGTTTGCGTATGGGAAAATACGTCTTGTTTGCCGATTTACTGTAAGAGCCGATCAGCCTGCATGGCAGTTCCGGGTTTTCCGGAATTACCATGTAACCCTCTTCCAAGGGGACCATCTTTGTCATGTCATTCCTCTCTGCCGATTATTATAAGCATTCTGCTTTGGTGATCGCGGTTGGCAGGCAAAATGTCAAGGTCAAACATGACCAATTATGGCGCTAAAGGCCGCATATAGGCGCATGGCGAGCGCACACTTACATTTTTATCAATAATAGTTCTACTTGCAACTATCCGCCCTATCCATATTATGAAGAGAGTGTCGGGATCAGGGGGCGATTTACTTCAGTGACGGGGTAAGGACTTGCCGAAGCGGCGTCTCCGGAAACCCATAAAAATAAAACAAGCTACAAGTCAACGCTGACGGGACAGTCAGTTGGCGGGGAGCGTTTGGGGGGGACACCGTGCAGCAGATCGAGAATTTTGTATTCGGCTATCGCGCCATCATTTTATCCATGCTTGGCGTGTTGACAGTGGCCATGGGTTTTTTCGCCTCGCAGCTTACGATGGATGCGGGCTATACAAAAATGCTTCCCATCGGACATCGTTATATCGATACTTTTTTCCAGTATTCCGAGGCCTTTGGCGGCGGTAATCGCATCCTCATCGTTTTGGAAAACAAGACCGGTAAGGATATCTATACGCCGGAGTTCTTGGAGACCCTTAAGCAGGCGACAGAAAGCCTGTTTTTTATTCCCGGCGTCGCCCGCCATACGGTGACGTCACTGTGGACGCCGAATACGCGATTTCTGGCGGTTACGGAAGTCGGGCTCGAAGCGGGCGACGTAATTCCGGCAAGCTTTAAGCCTACGCCGGAAGGGATCAAAAAGGTTGTCGACAATACGCTGCGCGCCGATCTTGTCGGCCGTCTGGTTTCAACGGATTTCAAATCGGCGATGATCCGGGGTGATCTGCTTGATTTTAATCCGGAAACCAAACAGAAGCTTAACTATTTTAAGGTTGCGGATCTGCTGGAAAATGATATCCGGGCCAAATATGTTTCTGACGATATAGATGTAAAAATCGTTGGCTTCGCGAAATTTACCGGTGATATCGCAGACGGCGCCGAAGGTGTTGTGGTGTTTTTTGCGGTCGCTTTCGCGCTTACCTGCATCATGTTATGGTTATATTGCCGCTCATGGCTGCTGACGCTCGTTACTGTCGCTGCTTCGCTTTGCTCGCTGATCTGGCAATTCGGCCTACTAAAAATCCTGGGCTTGGGTCTCGATCCGCTTTCGGTTCTGGTGCCGTTTCTGGTATTTGCGATTGGTGTCAGCCATGGGGTGCAGCAGGTAAACCGGTTTGGCTCCGAGGTTGCCGCTGGTCTTGACAAGGTGAAAGCCGCGCGGGTGACGTTCTCCTTCCTGCTGCGGCCTGGTTCGGTGGCGTTGTTGACTGTGCTGACAGGTTTTGCAACGCTTTACATCATTCCAATCGGGATGATTCAGGAGCTGGCGATTACGGCCTCGATCGGCGTCGGTCTCAAAATAATTTCCAACATGATTATGCTGCCGCTGCTGTTTTCATATATTTCACCAGGCGACGATTATGGTGAGAAAATACAACGGGCCACCCAGGCGCGCGCCAAATTCTGGCCATATCTAGCCAAGATTGCGATTCCGCGCAATGCCATGATTTTTACGGGTTTTTGTGCAGTTGTGGGTGTGATCGGAATCTATGAAGGCGCAGACCGGCAGATCGGCGACGTGCAGGCAGGGGCGGGTGAACTGCGCCCGGAATCGCGTTACAATACAGATAGCGAGTTCATCGCCGATAATTTCTCCCTCGGCCTCAATGTTCTGACCGTTATCGCCGAAACGCCAAAGGCTGCCTGTATCGATTATGGCGTTATGGATTTTCTTGACCGCTTTGCGGAATATATGCGGAACATAGATGGTGTCCAGACCACGCTAAGCCTGACGGAAGTCGCCAAGAACGTGAACGCGATGTGGCAGGAGGGACATATGAAAATGCGCGTCCTGCCTCGCGCGCCCAGCGGGCTGGCGCAAGCGACATCAAACACCGAAAGCTCAAGCGGACTGCTTGACGCGCAGTGTACGGTTTTGCCGACCCAGGTTTATGTTACCGACACCAAGGCGGACACGGTGAAACGAGTGGTTGCGGCTGCTGAGAAATTTATTAGCGATCCATCCAATCAGTTCGATGACGTGAAACTTCGCATTGGCGCCGGCAATGTGACCATTGTTGCTGCGACCAATCAGGTTGTCGAGCATTCGGAAATACCGATGCTGCTGTATGT
>JAUSQH010000137.1 GCA_030652895.1 Alphaproteobacteria bacterium | reverse complement strand
CTGCTAGACCCCACCCATGCGAGCGTCTTGTTTGGCGTTTCCCATCTGGGGTTTTCAAAAACCTTTGGGCGCTTCAATACTGTTGAGGGGGCCTTTACGCTTGATGCGGACACGCCGGAAAAATCTTCTGTGGTGGTTACTATCGATGCGGCCAGCCTGGATACCAATCATGCGAAACGGGACGAGCATTTGCGCGGGGCCGAATTTTTCGATGTCGCGCAATTTCCAAATCTTACCTACAAGAGCACGTCAGTAAAACGTACAGGCGAAAAAACGGCGACGGTCACGGGTGATCTGACGATGCACGGGGTTACAAAACCTGTGCCGCTTGAGGTGACGTTGGTCAACACCGGTCCGAACCCAATGGACAATACCAAGATTGTGGCGGGTTTTTCTGCGCGCGGCACATTAAAGCGCTCTGATTTCGGTATGGCTTATGCCACCCCGGTGTTGGGCGACGATGTAGAGATCATCATCGAGGTCGACGCCATCAAGCAGCCATAGGGCTTTTATCTTTTGCGGCGGCGCGGGGCTTTTTTTCTGGCCCCGCGTTGTGCCGCTGCAAAAGCATTTTTCGCCCACGCAGCAAGTTCATCGGTGTCGTCATACAGCGCATCAGGAAGCGGATAATAAGACATGGCCATGGAGTGGCCATCTTTGCGTTGGAATGTAAGCGGCCCCTGTCCAGCCACCTCATACTCCGCGCGGTTATGGTCGTCGGCTTTCAGATAAACTTGATCTTCGATGATCAGGCCGAACATCAGATCATCGCGAAAGACGCCCGCGCCGCCAAACATAGGCCGTATACTGACATCGGCAAACCCGGCAAACAGATCACGCACATATGCACGATATTGTTCACTGACCGCCACCGGTCAATTTAACTCACGCGGAAGGACTCACCGCAACCGCACGTGTCGACCGCGTTCGGATTTTTGAATACAAAACCGGATTCAAACTTGTCGGTTTTATAATCCATCTCGGTGCCAATCAGAAACAGTACCGCCTTCGGATCGATCAGGATGGTTACATCCTTGTCTTCGACCTTTTCATCCAGCGGGCTTACCTCGGACGCATATTCCATGGCGTAAGACATGCCGGCACAGCCGGTGTTCTTGACGCTGACCCGCACACCTACGACTTTGCCGTCGGCGCGGCCCATGATTTCCTTCACCCGAGCCGCGGCGGCGTCGCTAAGAGTAATGGCTTTCGGGCGCGGGCGTGCTGGCCTGCGCGCGGGCTTGCCGGATTCACTATCAGTTATTTCCATCGCCATTGTTCCTACACCTTCTTAAAACATATCGAGTGCGACTTGCGCCTCGTCGGACATGCGCGATTTATCCCAGGGCGGATCAAACACCATGTTTACCTCGCATCCCCGCACACCAGATACCTGCAATACGGCGTCGCGCACCCACACCGGCATTTCTCCGGCAACAGGACAGGCAGGCGCCGTTAACGTCATGTCAATATCAACCAGCCCCTGTTCGTTGACATCAAGCCGGTAAATCAGCCCAAGCTCGTAAATGTCCACTGGAATTTCCGGGTCATAAACGGTCTTGATGGCGGCCACGATCGGGTCAAACAACAGATGCGGGTCCACTTCGGCAGACTTGTCTGTACCTGTTTCCGTCTGTTGCGGCTCCGGCCGCATTTCTTGTTCCATATCCATCGTCCGCCCAATCTCCAATCTAACCAAATAACTTGCGGCAATCTTCCAGCGCGCGCACCAGAATATCGACTTCTTCTTTTGTGTTATATAATGCGAATGAGGCCCGCGCCGTGGCCGTAACGCCCAAATGCCGCATCAGGGGTTCGGCGCAATGCTGGCCGGATCGCACCGCAACGCCGGATTGATCAATAATAGTGGCGATATCGTGCGGATGGATACCATCAATGCCAAACGAAATGATCGCGCCTTTTTCCTTTGCCTGGCCATATATGGTCAGCGCATTGATTTCCGACAAGCGCGCGGTGGCGTAGTCCAGCAATGATCGTTCATGCGCGGCCACTGCCTGGCGGTTTAGCGATTGCATGAAATCTATTGCCGCGCCCAGACCTATCGCCTGCACAATCGGCATTGTGCCTGCTTCAAACCGGAACGGCGGATCCGCATAGGTCACATTGTCCTGGGTTACCTGCTGAATCATTTCCCCGCCGCCAAGAAAGGGCGGCATGGCGTTTAGATGTTCGGCCTTGCCGTACAGGACGCCAATACCGGTCGGTCCATAAACCTTATGGCCGGTGAAGGCGTAAAAGTCGCAATCCAGATCCTGCACATCAATTTCCAGATGGGGCGCCGCCTGGCTGCCATCCACCAGTACGGGGATGCCCTGCGCATGGGCAAGCCGGATAATTTCCTTGATGGGCGTCACCGTGCCCAGCACGTTCGACACATGGGTAATGGTCACCAGCCTTGTGCGCGGCGACAGCAATTTCTCAAATTCATCCAGCTGCAATTCGCCGCGCCCGTCGACCGGAACCCATTTCAGCACAGCGCCTTTTTCGGCGCGTATAAAATGCCACGGTACGATGTTGGAGTGATGTTCCATCACTGACAGAACGATTTCATCGCCTTCATGGATGCGGGGCCTCGCAAAGCTCGACGCCACGAGATTAAGCGCAGACGTTGCATTGCTGGTGAAAATGACTTCAGACGCATCACGGGCGTTCAAAAAACCGCGCACTTTCTCCCGCGCCGCTTCATATTTTTCGGTCGCCAGCTCGCTTAGGTGGTGCGCGCCACGATGAATATTGGCATAGCTGGTGCGGTAGGTGTCATCCAGGGCATGCAGCACCGCTTCTGGTTTTTGCGCTGATGCGGCGTTGTCTAGATAGACCAGCGGCTTTCCGTTCACGGAAGTTTTTAGAATTGGAAATTGCGCGCGTGCGTGCGCCACGTCAAATGCGCCGGCTGTTGGAATTGTGCGTACGTTCACCGGCTTAGACATTTTCTACCACCAATTGCTGCACCAGCCAGGCATCTATTGTTGCGCGAACCGCCTGTTGAATTTTCCCAACGCCATCTTTATCGCCATCTTGTATCTGCGCAACAGCATCATCCAGAAATGCGCCGATAAGTAACGCCCGCGCCTGCGCCTCGTCTATGCCACGGGCGCGCAGATAAAACATTGCCGCCTGATCAAGTTGCCCAACAGATGCGCCATGCGCGCATTTCACGTCGTCCGCCAGAATTTCCAGCTCCGGTTTGGCATTTTGAACCGCCCGGGGAGATAACAAAAGCGCCTTGATCTGCTGCTGCGCCTCGGTGCGCTGGGCGGGTTTGGCGACGCGGATAAGGCCCTGAAATATACCCTGCGACCTGTCATCCAGCACGCTGCGGAAGATCTGATTGCTGCGGCTTCCCGGCGCACGGTGCTCCATGGTGCATGTGGTGTCAGAAATTTGTGCGCCGCCCAACATGCTGACACCATTAATGCTGCACTGCGCGTCACTGCCGGAAATTTCGATCTGCGCTTCGTTTCGCGACAGGCGTGCGCCACGGGTTAATGTAAAGCCGTTATAATTGCTTTGTGCGGCGAGACGGGCGTTGAGATAATGGAAATGCAACGCGTTCTGGCTTTCCGCCTGATCGCGGTAATGCGATAGCCGCGCTCCCTCGCCAAGAATCACATCGCTGGCCTGATTGACAAAATACTCTGACCCCGCCGGCCCATAATGGCTTTCCAGAAGTGTTATCTCCGTACGCGCGTCCAGAACGACAAGATTGCGGATGTGAGAACTGCCTGTATTGACGAATATCAGATGCAGCGGCCTCTGTAGCCGGGTATTGCCGTCGACATTGATTAACGCGCCGTCATTCAGCAAGGCGGTGTTAAGGGATAAAAATGGGGCATTTGCGTTGTCGCCCAGCCGTTCCGCCAATGCGGGATCGCTGCTCAACGCAGTACGCAAAGATCCCGCCCGCACACCCGCGGGCAGATCGCTTAAATCAATCCGGAAGACGCCATTTACAAACGTCAACCGATAGGCGTTAAGCCGCATAAACGGCCCGTCCATGGCGTCGGGATCAACTGACGGTTCCGCACCCGCCCCGGTCAGGGGTTGATGAAACGACGATAAATCCGTCCACCGCCAGGCTTCATCTTTTCGTGTGGGTAACCCGGTCTCGGAAAAACGGCGTATCGCGCTTTGACGTACTGCGCGAAGACGCGGCGGCACTGACGCGAGCGCAGCCTCCTGCGCGGCGATCTCCCCAAGCAGGGAATGTTCCAATGTTGCGATGTCACTCATGCCTTTGCCGCTTCGGGTGCGAGCTCCGGCATATCGCCATAGCCCTCGCTGTCCAGCTCAAGCGCCAGCTCCTTGCCGCCGCTGCGCTGGATTTTTCCCTGCGCCAATACATGCACAAAATCCGGAATAATGTGGTTGAGCAGCCGCTGGTAATGCGTGATGACGATCATCGCGCGGTCCGGTGCGCGCAGACCGGTTATACCGTCCCCGACCAGGCGTAGCGCGTCCACATCAAGACCAGAATCCGTTTCATCCAGTACCGCCAACAAAGGCTGCAGGACCGCCATCTGCAAAATCTCACAACGCTTTTTCTCGCCACCGGAAAAGCCGGTATTGACTGGGCGTTTGAGCATATCGGACGAAATTTTCAGCTTTCCCGCCTCGCGCTGCACCAGCTTCATTACCCCGATTGCGTCGAGTTCGTCTTCGCCGCGTGATTTGCGCTGCGCATTGATCGCATGTTTCAGAAAAGTCATGGTCGCAACACCGGGAATTTCCACGGGATACTGAAAACCCAGGAAAATTCCCTTCGCCGCGCGCGCCTCAGGCAGCAGGGCGGTAAGGTCTTCCCCAAAATAATGAATGCTGCCACCCGTAATTTCATATCCGGGACGGCCGGCGAGAATATAGGACAGCGTACTTTTTCCTGACCCGTTCGGGCCCATGATGGCGTGTACCTCACCCGCGTTCACAACAAGATCAATGCCGCGCAGAATTTCCTGCCCGCCAGCGGACACATGCAGATTTTTAATTTCCAGCATTACCTTGCTCATTTTAACCAACGCTGCCTTCTAAACTGACGCCGACCAGCTTTTGCGCTTCGACGGCGAACTCCATCGG
>JAUSQH010000136.1 GCA_030652895.1 Alphaproteobacteria bacterium | reverse complement strand
ATCGCGTTGTGGCCCCAGTAATTCCCATCGCCCATATGCCAGTAGGCCAGACCCGCCGCGACCACGGAGCCATAGGCCTGTCCGGCGAATTGCTGCAGCCGTGCGAATAATGTACCGCCATTGATGATGTGTGGCGCGGTCTGGATAATGCCGGCTTCTGGGTGGGCCTCCATGGCGGCGGCAAGCCGCACCAGCGCCTCGCCTGTCATTAGGCTATCCGCATCTAATACGATCATGTGGTCGTAAGTCATTCCCCAACGGCGGCAGAAATCCTCGACGTTACCGGATTTGCGCGCGATGTTTTTGGGCCGCCGCCGGTAAAACAGATTGGCCTCTCCACCGGTGCGCGCGCGCAGATCACGAAAGCCTTCTTCTTCCTCCAGCCAGACCGCGGCCTCGGTGGTGTCACTGAGGATGAAAATATCGAAAGAGCGCAGCGCCCCCATGTCGCGCAACGCTTCATACATCGCCTGTATGTTCGCGTAAATCCGGTGCGGCGGCTCGTTATAGGTGGGCATCACCAAAGCCGTCCGCTTACTGAGGATTATCGTGCCACCAGGGGCCAGCGTTGGCGCCCGCACTGACGGGCGCGGCCAGAGCACCACAATAAACCCCATAAGCGCGCTGATAAACCAGAAGGAAATCCAGGCGAAGTTCGGAATAAACAGGACCAGGATCAGAATCTGCACATAGGTCAGATCGTCGACCGCCAACACGTCATACATGCCATAGGCCGCCCATAGGGTCAGCAACAGCGTGCCCGAGAACAACACACTGCGCCGGAACAGCGCCTGGAAGCGGGAACTCTCGGGAAAACTTCCAGTATTGCCGCCGCGCCATTCCCGGAGAGACTGTGCCGGCATATCGGCCGGAGTTTCCGGCGGCATCGCGGCGGCGCCGGTATATTCAACTGCATATTCAGGAGTGCTTGAGGACGCGGCCGGTTGCGCCCTTATATTGTCCATCTATAAACCCAGACCTCCGACAGTACGTCCTTTGCATTGGCCAGATGAGAGCGTAATTCAACCACCTGCGCGTCACCTGTTTCAAGTTCAAAACTCAACCGCCAGCCTTTTGTTTCCGGGTTGGGTTGCACGACGGGGTTAATTATTCTGCCGTGTGACGTATAAATCACAGGCTCGGGAACCGTTTCCGGCGCAAGCTGATCCAAAACTCCGCCAACGAAATCGATGACGAACAGGCGGGTATCGGTGTCCCATCCGGTACCCAGGCGGGTTGCCACAACCTGCGCGACGTCGGGGGGCGGCATTGGGGCGTTACACCACTGCATCCGGTAATTCAGCACATATTCCGAACCACCCGGAATCGTATCAGCGGGCCGCCAATAGACGACGATATTGTCGTTGATTTCCGACTTCGAGGGTATTTCGACCAGATGCACCCCTCCTGGACCCCAGTCGCCAATAGGTTCAATCCACACGCTGGGGCGGCGTTCATAACGCGCTTCCAGATCTTCGAAATTTTCGAACCGGCGGTCGCGCTGCAACAG
>JAUSQH010000123.1 GCA_030652895.1 Alphaproteobacteria bacterium | reverse complement strand
TCGATGGCCTTGCCCTGCATATGCAGGCTGCGCGTAGCGACGCCGCCGCTTCTGGCGCGCAGCTTCGCATTGCTTGCAGGCGAGCGATAGCCGGAGATCACCTGGAAGGTTTCACGTGTCTCGATCCTGCGCTGTAGCGCGTACAGCAGGTCAAGCAATTCTGGATCGATTGGTCTGATTTCATTGGTGCGATGGTCGCGCAATACGCGGTTGATTTGTCCCAGTGCGTCAGGGATGAATTGTCCCTTCGCCCAGAACTCCGTGCGCAGGCTTTCTCCGGTGTGCAGATTATGCAAAGAGAGCGTTTTGGAATAATCCAACGCCTTGCCGTAGGCAAAGGCGCGCCCGGAAAGAAGGCTGAATGCGCATGCGCTCCCCAGCGCTAACAGGCGCCGGCGGTTAAGCTGCTGATTCTCAGATGGTTCCCGCATGAGTTCCTTGAGGTCGGTTAAGACATTTTCTGGCGCAAATCATTATCCAGTAAGCCTTTTAACAAGAAGTTACTGTTGCACGTCAAGCTTTAATCCAGCACGCAACAAGGCATCGCGGCCATATATATCGTCCCGGAATTGCAGCATCCCCGCGCTGTCCACCCATGCGGTCCGGTAAATGATATGGACCGGCAAGGGACTGGAAAGTTTAACCACCTGCGTTTTTGCGCTGATCATTGCCTCTGCCAGACGGGCGGGCGGCCAATTCGCATTATTGTCCAAAGCAAAAAGCGCCAGTTCCATGTGTTTTGCAACACGGATACATCCGGAACTGAAGGCACGGCTATTTTTGCCGAATAACTCCCTATGCGATGTGTCGTGCAGATAAATACCATATGAATTGGTCAATGAAAAACGGACCCCGCCGAGCGCATTGAGAGGCCCAGGGTCCTGGCGGAAACGAAAGCGTAAATTGTTTTCTGTGACGGTGTCCCAATTGATCGTATCGGGATTCAGTTCTCTGGCATCCGCCTTCCAGCCTTCAAAGACGCGAAGCCCCTGCTGCTTGAGATAAGCGGGGTTGGCTTTGACCTTTGGTAATATATCCAGTTTCGCCAGACGCGGCGGCGGCGTCCAGCTGGGCGACAATATAAGGTTGATAATCCGATCACTGAATATCGGGGTGCGCCGGTATTCACGCCCAACCACAACCGGGCTGCGGATCACAACTTTGTTGTCGTTCACGGCAATTAATTCAAAACCGGCAATATTTACCAGAACGTATCGCGGTCCGAAATTATCGTCGAGCCAGCGCAGGCGCTCCATATTCAGTATGATCTGTTCAACGCGCTCTGCTGGGGGCAGATTTAGCGCGCGCCGTGTGGCGGGGCCAATCACGCCATCCACATCCAGGCCGTGGCGCGACTGAAACGCCTTGACCGCAAGATCAAGTGCGGCGTCGAATTGATCATTGTCGGGTAGCGCCGCGTGCAGGTCGCCAAGCAGCGTCAATTGCCGCCGCAGTGTTACAATGGCATCATCCCGCTGCCCCACTTCCAGTTTGGGCCCATCCGGTAATTTTGGCCACGCGCCGCTTCCCGCCAAGGTCCGCATCCGCGCCAATGCATCGCGCAACTGCGTATAGCCGGGCGTGGACGGCGCCACTCCCCTCAGCCAGGCAGAAAAGTCAGGGGCATTCAATCCCTCCCGCAGGGTCTCCAGTGGATCGATAAGAGGCGGTGCGATCTGCAACTCTCGATCGATCTCATAGGGCCTGCGCCGCCCATTACGGATATCAGCAATGTAACGCAGCAACGCGACCGACAGCAGCATATCGGCTTCGGCAACCTGGCGCGGCGTGGCATCGGCGGGTGGCAACACGCGCAGCCCCGCAGCGTAATCGCCCGGGTGCAGGCCCTCCTGCCCGGCATTCGCCAGGATATTTTGCGCCATAACGGCTTTATCCTGCCAGATACCGGCTGTCCACCACCTGCGGTCTGCCCGCCACACAGGTGTCCCCTGCCGCTCTGTATATAATCGCCGGGCCATCGTTACGGAAGCGGGGGAAAGATTATGCGCGCCAGCGATGGGGCCGCTGATAAGCGCATATATTTCACGCGCCACCGGATCCTCATCCGCACGGGCCTGCATCGGCGCAAGGACGGCAAAAAACGCAAAAACCAACGTGTAAACTGATCGCATTATACAGCCCTATACAACAGAATGTCCGGCGCTTTGCCGCTGGCCCGCGGCTGGCGGTAAATGCGCCACGCATATTTAGGGGTGGCCGAGAACCACCACCATGTCGCTGAGGGATACATCATTACCTGCGCTGGCGCAGCATCGAATTATGAATGCCGCGCTGGCCATCATTTTCCATGCGGTCGCTCAGGCGGCTTTGATCTCGATCTTTTTCTCGGGTTTCACGGCTTCAGGCTTTTTGGGAAGCGTTACCGTGAGCACGCCCTTGCTGATGCTCGCTTCGATCTTGTCCGCGTCGGCTTCATCGGGCAGGGCGAAGCGGCGCTCAAAAGAGCCCGAATTGCGTAACAGCTTAGCCCTCATGCCTCCATGCTGGCAATGAATATGCGTAGCGTGCAGTTGGTATGGGAGGTGCGCGACACAAAGCCGAATTGAGTGACGGCGTCTTTTCTGGTTCGGGTAAAAATTTTTCGAAGACCTCTTGAACCGGAAAGCTGCTGTTCTAGATAAAAAAATGTCGGTTGCCGAATGCGGGACCGGCATAGTCCCGGAGGCGTCATGCGCTTGGCGACCTTCTGATAATTACCTTGCTAATTAGGAGGATATGGCAATGAGGACGACCCTCGATTTCTCACCCCTGTACCGTTCCAGTGTCGGTTTCGACCGCGTCTTTGATCTGCTTGAGACGGCAAGCCGCATCGAGACTATTGATAACTGGCCACCCTACGATATCGCCCGGACCGGAGACGACGCCTACCGCATTACCATGGTGGTGGCGGGTTTCTCGCAGGACGAATTGAGCCTTACGCACGAGCCAAACATGCTTGTAGTCAGCGGTTCGAAATCTGGCGACGAGAAGACGGAATATCTGCATCGGGGCATTGCGGGGCGGCCGTTTCAGCGCCGGTTCGAGCTGGCCGATCACGTAAAAGTCGCGCGCGCGAACCTGGAGAACGGTCTTCTTACAATCGATCTCCAGCGCGAAATCCCCGAGGAGATGAAACCGCGCCGAATTGAAATCGCAACCGGCCCGGGGCTGTCAAAGTCCGAGCCTCGGCAAATCGGGGCCGAAAAACAGGCCGCCTGAGGCGAGCGGTAATTGGAAAGCCGCCGGCGGCGGACAACAGTCTGACGCCGGCGGACTTTCAGATCGCCTTTGCAATCTGATAGCAGATCGGTTTGAAGCTGCCGCCGTTCGAAAGCGGCGCAGAACAGGCTGTGAGACCGACGATAAGGTCCGTCGAAGCCTCAAAGACAATTTGATCGCCGGCCTTGCTCAGGGGCGGTTCAACCTTGAAGCACCCCGTATTCCCGTCAACAGGAACATTCATGAAGCAATTGAAGGCAACGGGAAGATTGTCAGGCTCGATCTTATAAGGCGCCAATGCATTCGCTAAATTACCAAAGCATCCATGGTGCGGGCGCGCGTGCCCATACAGGATTCTGAACATTTCGCTGGAGCATGGGCTAAGCAGAAAATCGTGCCGCCCTACATCGTCAGCGACGATTTTCAGCAGAATGTTGCTTCGATTGGAATATAAAGGATCCCCGGTGGTAAGATAGATACGGCTTAGATAATCAAAGGTCCGCCCCGCGCAAATTACCTCGCGAACATCGTTCCGGTTAAAGGCGAGCAAGTCCGCGACCTGACCGCCCTGTATGTCAATCACACTCAGCCGGTCGCCCTTGGAGAGCGTAAATGCCACCCCTGTACGGGGTTCAATTTTTTGCGTCATTGTTCCCGGCATAATGAAAGGGGCATTTCCAGTGTCCATTTACCTTGCGGCCACTATATTGCCGCGCTTCTGATTCCACGCCGTGCTCTGCAAGCATCGGGTTTACAGATCCCGAGTAGGATTGGTCCCGGTCCAAAATTGTTGTCCGCATCCCGCCATATTTTCCACTCTCGCGCAACGTTTCAAACTGGTCATGCAGATTGAATACGAGTGTGGGGGTTAAAAATCTCCGCGCTTTCCGGCTGGCATTGGGATGCAAACCTACGACGAAATATGCCTCTTCTCCAAAGCTCAGAGAGAAATCCGGACCGTCGGGGTCGTGACTGACGCGCCCGTCATATCGATTGCCGTATACAACATCTTTGTCGCTGAGCGATTGAACCCGCTGCCACAGGTAACGCTCAAACAGTTCCTCGGAGAGATGACGAGGCCCCTCAAAGATCACCACAAAACTTTGATACATTTTTGGGTGATCTTTATACCGTCGGGAAAATTTGAAAATCTTCTCGGCTATTTCCAGGTCATTTTGCGACGACCTGATGTCGGAAGCTATCACCACTTCCATCTGGTCTTTTGCCAGCGTCGCCTTGGCTCCAACACATGGAAACGCTTTCTGCTCTATAAACGACCGGAAAGCGTGATCAAGAGTATGATGTGCGTTCTTCCCCATCATATCACCGTCATACAAGGGGGATACGTCGTGACGGCTCCCCTCAGCGCATTGTCTCAGTTCCTCCAGCATGCTGAGTAAACGAGCCAGAGGGGAGAAAGTTGCATGCAGCAGATGGTTTTTTGATATTTGCGAATATTCGTAACATGCTCACCGTGACGGTGCCCCGTGCGAAGCGAATAGCATGGGCGCTGACAAGCCGGAAAAAACAGGATAGCATCTGCTTTCTTCTATTCTTACGAAAATGCTATTTGCCAAAGTCCTCATCAGGAATGGAGATCGACATGACAGGCAAGCTTTCCATCGCCACTACCACGCTCGGCGTTCACGGTCCCGTCGTTGGGGTTCAGGGGCTCGGTTGCATGGGAATGAGCGAGTTTTACGGCGCGTCGGATGACGCGGAATCGCTGGCGACGCTGGAGCACGCGATTGACATGGGGATCAACCTTATCGATTCCGCCGATATGTACGGAATTGGCCGCAACGAGGAATTTATCAGTAAGACCGTGCGCGCGCGCCGCGATCAGGTGTGTATCGCTACGAAGTTCGGGGTTGTGCGAAACGCCGATCAACCGCTTTCTTTCGGGCTTAACAATCACCCCGAATATATCCGCAATGCAGCGGATGCTTCGCTGCGCCGCCTCGGCATTGACGTGATAGATCTGTACTATATGCACCGGCGTGATCCTAAAGTACCGTTGGCGGACTCGGTCGGTGCGATGGCCGATC
>JAUSQH010000119.1 GCA_030652895.1 Alphaproteobacteria bacterium | reverse complement strand
TACTGCTTGGTTGCCGCAGAGTTGGGAAGGCCCTGCGGGTGGAAGTATGGGACACAGGCGCCGGTATTCCAGAAGACCAGCTTAACAATATTTTTGATGAGTTTTATCAGATCGGTTCGCCGGACAGGGATAGAAACCAGGGGCTGGGGCTGGGGCTCGCGATAGTGCGGGCCTATGCGCGGTTGATGCGGCATCCAATCAAGGTGCAATCATGGCTGGGCGCCGGATCGGTATTTTCGATTGAAGTGCCGCTTGGAAACGCTGCTGCAGCGGAGGAATCCCGGCGCGGAGATGCAAGCGCCAGTATGGGATGGAAGCCGCAAAAATGCCGTGTTCTGCTAATAGAAGATGATGAACAGGCGTTGGATGCCATGCAAAAACTGCTTGGCGTGTGGGGCATGCAGGTGATTGGTGCACGCAGCGGCAGCGAGGCCGCGGCAAACCTGGAGCTGAATGATTTTTCACCGCAAATCGTGATCACCGATTACCGCCTGCGTGATGGCGAGACAGGTGTCGCCGCCATTGACAGGATCACACCTATTATAGGCGAAAATATTCCGGTGATTTTTGTAACGGGGGATGCCCCGTCGGAAGTGCGCGTTGCACTTGGCACCCGGTTTGTGCATCTGCTGCAAAAACCCGTCGCCCCCGGTAAATTGCGTGTTCTGATCCGCAATCTGGTGGCCGCCGCCGGTTAGTGCGTGTTGAGATTCGAGGTGCTCAACTATTTTCTACCGTGATTCTCGTCGCTTGTTGCAGGCGCTGTGGATAGTGGAAGAATGTTTTGCTGCCCATACCTGCAAAAAAATCCGGGGAGGCACAGAATGCAGCGTTCAGTCTAAAGACTATCTAATATCTTAAAAAAGATATCCGCCTTCCCCGGCAATCACATCACATTGTCGTATAGCCGCCGTCGACGACGATCTCGGCGCCGGTAACATAGCTCGATTCTGACGACGCCAGAAACAGCACGGGGTAGGAAACTTCGCGCGGTTCCGCCGGACGGCGTAGGATGGTTGTGCCGAGAAATGCTTTCTCGGTCCTGTCGTCGGCCAGAAAATCCTGGGTCATCGGTGTGCGGATGACACCCGGATGGATGGAATTGGCGCGGATATTGAACGGCGCGTACTCCACCGCCACCGATTTGGTCAGGATTCGCACGGCGCCCTTGGCCGCCTGATAGGCCGCCGCACCCGCCATGCCGATAATACCGGCGATGGAGGAAATGTTGACGATCGACCCGCCGCCCGCCTTCTGCATCGCGGGCAGAATGTGCTTGCAGCCATAGAAGACGCCTTTCACATTGATGTCGAGCATGCGGTCAAGGTCGGCGCTGGTGGTGTCCTGGGTGGTTTTCATGATCAGTATGCCGGCATTGTTCACCAGAATATCGACCCGCCCGAACGTGGACATGGCCTGATCAACCGCGGCCTTCCATTCGGCTTCTTTGGACACGTCAAACTTGATGAACAGGCCCTGGCCGCCCTTGCCGTTGATATCGGCGACGGTTTGGCGTCCACCTGCTTCATTGACGTCAGAAACGATGACGCTTGCCCCATGTTCCGCCAGCAGCAGCGAATGTTCGCGCCCCATGCCGGAGCCGCCGCCGGTGACAAATGCAATCTTTCCTTCAACGCGTCCCGCCATGATATTCTCCCTGCAGATTGTTGGAATTAGACAGTTGTGTAGCCGCCATCGACCATGATTTCCGCGCCGGTGATGTAGCTCGCCTCCGAGGACGCCAGGAATAATACCGGATAGGAAACTTCTCGCGGCTCCGCTGGACGGCGCAGGATGGTGGACGCGAGCAGCGCCTTTGTCGCCTCGTCGGTCGACATCAGACCGGCCGTCATTGGTGTGCGGATAGCGCCAGGATGAATGGAATTGCAGCGGATATTATATTGCGCATATTCCACCGCAACGGATTTGGTCAAAAGGCGTACGGCGCCTTTTGACGCCTGATAAGCAGAGGCCGCAGGTGCACCGATAACGCCATAAATCGACGAAATATTGATGATCGATCCGCCGCCCGCCTTCTGCATCGCGGGCAGAATATGCTTGCAGCCGTAGAAGACGCCTTTGACGTTGACGTTGAGCATGCGGTCAAGTTCCTGCTCGGTGGTGTCCTGCATCATCTTCACCAAAAAGATGCCGGCATTGTTCACCAGAATATCAACCCGCCCAAAGGTGGTAACCGCCTGGTCGACCGCCGCTTGCCACGCGCTTTCACTGGAGACATCAAAATTGATAAACAGGGCTTGTCCCCCTTTATCATTGATGTCCGCGACGGTCTGCCGCCCGCCTTCTTCATTGACATCGGAGACGATGAGGTGGGCGCCTTCCTCGGCCATCAGCAGCGCGTGCTCGCGCCCCATGCCGGAGCCTCCACCGGTTACAAACGCGATCTTACCTTCTACCCGTCCCGTCATCAATTTCTCCCTGTTTTTTCGCAGTACATTATGGACATAAGCCTGACTTGGCAATGCTATTGATTCTATACTCAACAAGCCCTTGCAGATCAATTCCCCTAGCTTTTCAGCCTCGGAAAATTAGTATAAGGGTTAATGCAGAAATCACGATAGCACAAGATCCGGCACGGTTATAAACGGTCGGCGCAACAGGAGGAAGACAGATGCACGCATTATTCGAAAAACAGGGGCATATCGGCATTATCACCTTGAACCGGCCGGAGGCGCTGAATGCGCTCAGCCCGGAAATGCTGTGCCAATTGGTCGATCATTGGAAAGAGGTTCGCGACAACCCAGATATTCGCGTGGCCGTGGTCACTGGCGCAGGCCCGAAATCGTTCTGTTCGGGCGCTGATCTTGGCCAGCTGATCCCGCTGTTCAATGGCGCGCGCACCCCGCAGAATGACTTTGAAAAGCGCGTGGTCGAGGATCGCACGCTGACCGGCATCGGCATTTTACGCGACTTTGACACCGTGAAACCCGTGGTGGCCGCGGTGAACGGCTTTGCGGTGGCGGGGGGCACCGAATTGCTGCAAGGCACGGATATTCGCGTGGCGTCGGAAAAAGCGCGCTTTGGCTTGCAGGAAGTGAAATGGGCGATTTTCCCCGGCGGCGGCTCGACCGTGCGGCTGCCGCGGCAGATCCCCTACTGCCGGGCGATGGAAATTCTCATCACCGGCGATCTGATCAGCGCCCAGGAAGCCTATATGATCGGCCTCGTCAACAAGGTCGTGCCGCAGGAAAACGTTATGGAGGCCGCCATGGAATACGCCGCAAAATTGGCAAAAAATGGCCCCATCGCGGTGCAGGCGATCCGCCGCTCGGCGCGCGAATGCATTGGCTATCCCGAAAAGGAGGCGATGGATATGGAGCAGAAATTCATGGCCCCGGTATTCAAGACCGAAGACGCCGTTGAAGGCCCGCGCGCCTTCATGGAAAAGCGCGAACCTGTTTTCAAAGGCCGCTAATTTGTTCCATACTGGCGGGAGAAACTCTCCCGCCATTTTCATTGAAGGCGCGCACTCATGAATAAACGCTATAGCAAGGCCGACGCCCCGCCCGGTAAATTCGGCGAAACCGACGAGCAGCTTGCTGTCAAACCCACCGTTTTCCGCAATGATCTGTTCAAGGGCAAGCGCGTGCTGGTGTCGGGAGCGGGCAGCGGCATCGGCAAGGCGACGGCCTATCTGTTCGCGCGGCTGGGGGCCGATCTGGTCATTTGCGGGCGCAACGAAGAACGCCTGGCGATTTCGGAAAGCTGGCTGAAAAAACTGGGAGCAAAGGTTGAAACCTATTCCCTGTCGATCCGTGACCATGATGCCGTGGCGGCGATGATTGACAAATGCTTCGCCAATGGCGGCGTCGATTATCAGATCAATAACGCGGGCGGGCAGTTTTCGCAAAAGGCCATCGACTATTCGGTCAAGGGGTGGAACGCGGTCATCGACACCAATCTGAACGGCACCTGGTATATGATGCAGAACCTGGCGCGCAACTGGCGCGCGGCGGGCAGGCCCGGCCATATCATCAATATTGTTGCGGATGTGTGGCGCGGCATGCCGGACGCGGCGCATACCTGTGCTGCGCGGGCGGGGGTGATCTATCTGTCGAAGACCGTCGCCGTGGAGTGGGCAGAACATCGCATTCAGGTCAATTGTGTGGCCCCAGGCGCCGTTGAAACCGAAGGCTTTGGCAACTACCCGCCGGATGCGGCCGCGACGTTTGCGCAGGCCAATCCGATGATGCATGTGGGCGAATCCCACGATATCGCTGAAGCCTGCGCCTATCTGGCAGCACCTTCCGGCAAGTTCATTACCGGCGAAGTGATCACCGTCGATGGCGGCCAGCAACTGTGGAGCGATCTATGGCTGTACGGCAAACCGGATTATTTCAAGCAGGGCGGGTAGACGCCTCTACCGCCCTGAAATATCGGCTTCGGGATTGGCGCTGATATGGTGAACGGCCAGATCTGCGCCGCTGAACTCGTCTTCCTCATCCAGTCTTATGCCGATCACCGCCTTTACGCCCCCGTATACCGCGAAACCGGCAATCCCCGCAAAACCTGCACCGGCCAGCGATCCCACCAACTGTGACAGGAACCCCACGCCGCCCAGGCCGCCCATCGCCTCGACCCCGAAAATGCCGCAGGCAATACCGCCCCACAAGCCGCACAGCCCATGCAGCGGCCAGACGCCCAGCACATCGTCTATTTTCCAGCGGTTGTGGCAAAGCTGGAACACCAACACAAAAATCACCCCGGCAATGGCCCCGGTGGCCAGCGCGCCGATCGGATGAAACACATTGGAGCCCGCGCACACCGCGACCAGTCCGGCCAGCGCACCATTGTGCACAAAGCCGGGGTCGTTTTTGCCGACGATCAGCGCGGAAATAATACCACCCACCATGGCCAGCAACGAATTCACCGCCACCAGGCCGTTAATGCCCTCGAGCGTCTGTGCGCTCATCACGTTAAAGCCGAACCAGCCAATACACAGCATCCACGAACCCAGCGCCAGATAGGGAATATTTGACGGCGCAATGCCAACTGGTTTGCCGGTCGCCGTATAGCGGCCGCGCCGCGCTCCCAGCATAATCACTGCGCCCAATGCAATCCAGCCACCCACCGCATGCACTACCACGGACCCGGCAAAATCGTTGAACCGGTAGCCGAAACTTGCCTGTATCCAGTCCTGAAAGCCAAAGCGCGTCCCCCAGACCATGCCTTCGAACAGCGGATACACCACGGCGACAATAATGCCGCTGGCCAGCACTTGGGGCCAGAATTTCATGCGCTCCGCAATACCACCGGAAATGATGGCCGGGATTGCGGCGGCAAAGGTCAGCAGGAAGAAAAACTTCACCAGATCATAGCCGCTTGCGGCGAACTTGTAGCCTTCGGCTTCGACGGCACCTGTCAGCACATGCGCGTTGGCCAGAAAATCCACGCCATAGGCAACCGAATAGCCCACAAAAAAATACACCACTGTCGATATGGCGAAATCGACGATAATTTTTACCAGCGCATTGACCTGGTTCTTGTGGCGCACGGTGCCTGCCTCCAGAAAGGCGAATCCCCCATGCATGGCGAACACAAGGATCGCGCCCATCAGAATGAAAAAGACATCCGCACCAATTGATGCGCTGGATTGTGTCGCGTCCATAAACTTCCCCCGCCCTGAAATTTCTCGCTTTGCCACCCCTGTAATGGGCGCCATTACATTTCAGTCTTAGCCGGAAAAATGCCTAGTGAATAGGCATTTTGCGCCACGGCTGTTTTCGTTTAGCGTAGCGTTTCTTTCGATTCAAGCTCCGAATCTGTCAGGAAAGTTCACCACAATGTCATTTATACGATCGGCGGTAACCGTCGGCAGCGGGACATTACTCAGCCGCGTCCTGGGTTTCGCGCGCGATATATTGATCGCCGCCATGTTAGGGGCGGGGCCGTTGGCGGACGCGTTCTTTGTCAGTTTCCGGCTGCCCAACCTGTTTCGCCGCCTGTTTGCGGAAGGTGCGTTTAATTCAGCCTTCGTACCCCTGTTTGCGGGGAAGCTGGCGCATGACGGAGATACAGCCGCGCGCCAGTTCGCGGAACAATCCCTGTCCGTATTACTCGCCATTCTCTTCATACTGACGATTGTAGCCGAGATTTTCATGCCCACGCTGATGTATCTCCTGGCGCCGGGGTTTGCCGGCGACGCGGAACAGTTCGCCAATGTGGTGCTGTTTGGGCGCATCATGTTTCCTTATTTATTGTTTGTGTCGCTGGTGGCGCTGTATGGCGGCATTCTGAATTCGCTGATGCAGTTTGCGGTCGCCGCCTTGACGCCGGTGCTGTTCAACAGCATCCTGATAGTGGCGCTGGCGGTGATCATTCCCGCGTATGGCTGGCCAGGTGAGACTTTGTCCTGGGCCGTGGCAGTGGCGGGTGTCGCGCAATTTCTGATGCTGGTTGTGGCAACCCACCGTTCCGGTATGCATCTTCGTCTGCCCTGGCCGCGCCTTACCCCGGACGTCAAACGTCTGCTGGCCCTGACCGGGCCGGGCGCCATATCCGGCGGCATTGCGCAGGTCAATCTGTTCATCGGAACGATTATCGCGTCGCTGCATGCGGGCGCGGTGTCGTATCTGTATTATGCCGACCGTCTGTATCAGCTTCCGCTCAGCGCCATCGGTACGGCGATCGGCGTGGTGTTGCTGCCGGATTTGTCGCGCCGCCTGCGTCAGGGCAACGAGGCGGGCGCGCTATGGAGCCTGAACCGTGCGCTTGAGTTTGGGCTGCTGCTGACTCTGCCTGCTGCTTTGGCGCTGGTTATCATTCCTGGCGCGATTGTGGACGTGATGTTCACACGCGGTGCATTTACCCAATCGGACGCGGATGCAACGGCTATGGCGGTGGGGGCGTTTGCGGTGGGATTGCCGGCCTATGTGCTGATCAAGATTTTCTCGCCCGCATTTTATTCTCGTGAAGACACAATGACGCCGCTTAAATTCGCCGCCGCCGGTGTGGTGCTGAATATTATATTGTCGGTTGGGCTGTATTTCTGGATCGGCTTTATCTCGATTGCGATCGCAACCTCGGTTGCCGCCTGGCTGAATGCGGGATTATTATGGTTTTCGCTGCGACGTCAGGGGCACATCAAACTGGATGCGCAGTCGGCGGTAAGATTGCCTCGTATTGTCCTGAGTAGCGCCGGATTTTCCGTGGCCCTGTGGGCAGGTGCGCAAGCGTTGTCACCCTGGCTTGTCGCCAATGCCGGGATAGCGGGGATGATGGCGCTGGCGGCCCTTGTGCTGGGCGGCATCGTGGCTTTTGCAGTACTGTGCCATACCAGCGGCGCCATCACCCTGGGGGAGCTTCGCACTTCCCTGCGGCGATAACTTGACGCTGGTCAGAGCAAAGCCGATAAAGCCCCTCATTCTTCTATAATCAGGGCCAGAATTACTAAATGACCAGCCACAAATCCCTTGTGTTTTCCGGCGTTCAGCCGACCGGCAATTTGCATCTCGGTAATTATCAGGGGGCGATCCGCAATTTCGTGCGGCTA
>JAUSQH010000115.1 GCA_030652895.1 Alphaproteobacteria bacterium | reverse complement strand
CAGTCGCCAGACGTGGAATCGACGCGGGGTAGCGCTTCTTCATATGGCAGCAGCAGCGCCTCGTGGCTGGTGTAGAAGTTCACAGTGCGCAGGCTCGCGACCGAACTTGGTCCGACGCCGCAGGCTTCCATGAAATCCAGCGCTTCGGAAATCTGCTCAGCGATATGCTGATAGCGCTCGCTGGCCGGACTGTCGGCGACAAAGCCCAAATTCCAGCGGTGCACATGGTGCAAGTCCGCGTAACCGCCACCGGCAAAGGCGCGTAATAAATTCAGCGTCGCCGCCGCCTGACCATAGGCTTTCAGCATTCGTTCCGGATCCGGAACGCGGACCTTCGTCTCAAAATCCATGCCATTGATGATGTCGCCGCGGTAGCTGGGCAATTCCGCGCCACCCACAGTTTCCATATCGGCAGAGCGCGGCTTTGCGAACTGGCCGGCCATACGGCCAAGCTTGACCACGGGACATTTGGCGCCATAGGTCAGCACCACCGCCATTTGCAGCAGAACACGGAACATATCGCGAATATTGTCGGCCCTGAATTCCGCAAAGCTTTCGGCGCAGTCACCGCCCTGCAGCAAGAACGCCTCTCCACGCGACACTGCCGCCAGATCTGCTTTCAGACTGCGGGCTTCTCCGGCAAACACCAGCGGGGGATGCGCACGCAACTGTTCCTCCACCCCGGCTAGCGCCTTGGGGTCAGGATAGTTCGGCATCTGTACCGCAGGTTTACTACGCCAGCCTTGCGGGGTCCAATTATCACTCATCACGCACCTGCTATTTATTTTAGCAGGTGGTTATAGGCCGAAAAATCCGGTTTGTCAGGGCCGAATTTCATACAAAACATTAAGCGGATGTTCTATTGGCAGGCGCCGCACCGAACTGAACCCGGCTTCCTTGCAAAATTCCTTAACCCGCACCTCCGGCAGGCCCACGGTTCCAAGCCCCATGCCGCCCTGCCCGAGCGATGTCGTCATGCAAAAATGCAGGCTGGCGCCATATTTGAACACCGCCATCGGCCCCTGATTATCGGCCGGATCATCCTCGCACGCCACATCCATCAGCACATAAATGCCATCGTCCTTGACAGCCTGGCGCAGTGCGCGCAACCCGCCCTTGGGGTCGGCCATATCGTGGATCAGGTCGAAGGTCGCCACAATGTCAAATTTATCCGGCACGCCCTTGCTGATATCGTGAACGCGAAAGTCCACCCGGTCCTCGACCCCTGCCTCTTTCGCATTGGCCCGGGCCTTTTCAATATTCGGCGCAAACAGGTCAAAACCGAAAAATTTGGCGTTGGGAAACGCTTTCGCCAATTCAACGGTGGAGCGCCCCGCGCCGCAGCCGAAATCGGCAAAGCTTGCGCCCTGTTCCAGCTTGGCCTGCACGTCCGGCATTTCCGGCAACCACTGGCTGACGAGGAAGTTCTTATAACGGACACAGGAGTTACTCTCCAGCCCTTCCCAGAAAATTCCATCGTAGGTATCGTAACTTATACCGCCACCTTCACGAAAAGCTTTAACAAGCTCATTGAAAGGTTGCATCAGGCCAGTGAACATTTTGAACAGACCACCCTGATAAAGCGGACCGCCTTCTTCCACCAGCACCGGGATAAGGGCGTCAGGCAAAGTCGCCTTGCGGCTTTGCTTATCAAACTCCAGATAACCTGCCGCAGACATTGCATATATCCACTCCCGGATATAACGCTCATTCAAGCCTAGGCGGCCGGCCAGTTCGTCGCTGGTGGCTGGCCCCTTACTTGCCAGATCCGCAAACAAACCGAGTTCGTTGCCAATAGCGCACAGCCGGATAGACACCATACCGGCGGCGTCCATTACAACTTTCTTCACATATTCGGGGGTTTTCGGATCCATTTTCCTGCCTTTGCTGGGATGACCATACTCGTTCCCGAACGATGGTAGGATTACGGCGGCTGTCAGGGCAAGGACTAAGCGTTCAGAACAGCGTCAATATCTGCCTGGTCGTGGCCCGCACTTTCACCATTGATTACGCCACCGGCTTTCTCAACCAGCAGGCGCAACTCGGGCACGAACAGGGCCGCGGCGGCAATTCCCTCCTGATCCTCTTTTGCCGCAGCCTCTGTAAGCCGGGTCGCCACCTGCAACATCAGTGAATCCAAGTGCGAAATTATACGCTCAAACGGTTCACGGTAGACTACCGGGACATGATCATAGGCTGCAACGGCTAAATCCTTGTCTGAAAAGCCGCTATCCCGAAAATGGTCCTGATAGCTTTTGGGCGCCCATGCCGCTACATCCTCGATACATTCCGGCATATCAGAAATCATATCAATAAGCATTATTATCTCATTGAAATGATTAAGATAGTCTGTCGCAAGCAAGGTTCGGGCGTTGATATTGCTTCCTTGAACAAGACTACTGAAATGTTCATACGATTCAATCGCTTCACCGGCGTCCTTGAGGATTTTGATATTGTTGCTTGCTGCCACTTATTGCTCCGGACGCTTACGCCTGCTGATATTAATCTAGGCACAAATCCCCACACTTCACCTTGGATCAAAGTGCACAATTAATATTAAAGCTTTGTTAATTTTCGGCAATTCAGTCGTTTCAATTTTGACAACACAGGTAATTAGACCGACGCCCCATCGATTGGCCACGTTATAGATGCTTACAGGGATAAGATTTATAGAAAGGTTCCCCAAAAAAACGCCACCGCTTTGGCGCCTATGCACGCGAACACCCCTTTTCGCGCTTCATTTTACGGTGTAGAATCGTTTGCAACAGCAAAGGGAGAAAGATCATGCCGGCCTATCGCTCAAAGACTTCCACCCATGGACGCAATATGGCGGGCGCCCGCGCTTTGTGGCGCGCCACCGGTATGACCGACAGCGATTTTGGCAAGCCTATCATCGCCATAGCCAACAGCTTTACCCAATTTGTACCCGGTCATGTGCATCTGAAAGACCTGGGCCAGATGGTGGCGCGCGAGATTGAGGCGGTGGGCGGCGTGGCCAAGGAATTCAATACGATAGCGGTGGATGATGGCATCGCCATGGGCCATGACGGCATGCTGTATTCCCTGCCGTCGCGCGAAGTGATCGCCGATGCGGTGGAATATATGGTCAACGGCCATTGCGCCGACGCCATCGTGTGCATTTCCAATTGCGACAAGATCACCCCGGGGATGCTGAATGCCGCGCTGCGCCTGAACATTCCGACCGTATTCGTTTCCGGTGGGCCGATGGAAGC
>JAUSQH010000081.1 GCA_030652895.1 Alphaproteobacteria bacterium | reverse complement strand
GTTTCACCTTCGGCGGTGGAGCGGAACACCGCCGCTACGTCATTATAGCCTTCTACGTCGGCCTTTTGCGCGAAATACAGATAGCGGCGATTGGCCTGGCTTTCGCCGGCAAAGGCTGCTTTCAGATTTTCGAGGGTTTTGCTTGTTCCCAGTGCTGCCATTGGTCGTTCTCCTTGCTGGATGATGCCCCTTTTGGGCTGAATTATGT
Source organism: Alphaproteobacteria bacterium (assembly GCA_030652895.1). Taxonomy (GTDB): domain Bacteria; phylum Pseudomonadota; class Alphaproteobacteria; order UBA11222; family UBA11222; genus UBA11222. The sequence continues at coordinate 2,852 of JAUSQH010000081.1, read as the reverse complement.
TAAGCCGGACATTGTCCGTTTACCATTGTGAATATAGCGGGGCCGGGCCGCGGCGTCAACAGTTTAGAATCGTTTTAATTTGATTGCAGGCCTGGCGGGCGGCCGGAAACGCTAGATCCAGGCGTCTCAGGTAAGCCGGATAATCACGTCAACGCGTGAGATTTTAGCGCCATCCGGGGCTTCGGGCAGGCCGCGAATGTCTATATCGGCACTATCAATGTCCGCCAACGTGCCACGGTCTTCATAAAAGAAGTGATGGTGATCGGTCACATTAGTGTCAAAATAGGTGCAGGCGGAATTTACTACAACTTCACGAAGCAGCCCTGCCGCCGTGAACTGGTGCAATGTGTTGTAGACTGTCGCCAGCGAAACCCTTACGCCAGCCGCCTGGGCCTGGTCATACAGCGTCTCGGCCGTAACGTGATGGTCCCCGGTATCGAAAAGCAACTGCGCCAACGCCAGACGCTGGCGTGTGGGGCGCAACTTTACCGCCCGCAGGCGTTCCAGTGCGCCGATTGTGTCTGTTGATTGCAGTTCCATCAGTTTTGAATATCGTTACCGCGCCAGTGTTTGTCCAGTTTTATATGCGCCGTCAATTTAACCGACAGCATTTTTGACACCCACCGGGTGGACGTTGGTCCGTCCGGGTATTTCTTCCGGTTCGTTTGGCATTTCCTCATAGACACATACCTGATCACGGCCATTGCGCTTGGCCCGATACAAGGCCTCGTCGGCAAGTTTGATTACATCCTCTTTATTGTCCGCACTATCTGGATAACAGGCAATGCCAATAGATATGGATATGGAAACGGCGTCATGACCGGTATCGCCAAGTTTAAGGGCTTTAACGGCTAGCAGTAATTTCTCCGCCTTGATTGCCGCCTGTTCAAGACCGCAATTCGCGAAAATGACGAGGAATTCTTCTCCGCCATAGCGGCAAACTGTATCTGTTTGCCGCGCCTTGGAGGACAGAAGATCTGCAACCTTTTTTATCACCTGATCGCCGAAGACGTGGCCATGGGTATCGTTGAGTTTCTTGAAATGATCAATATCCAGCATCAGGAACGAGAGCTGGTAGTTATTGCGATCCGCACGTGCGAATTCACGGTTGAGCATCTCGTCCAAGACCCGGCGGTTAAATAATCCCGTCAGGCTGTCTCTAATCGCCTGTTGCTGCAGCCTCTCGCTCAATTCGAGATTTAACAGCGCCAGCGAAAGCTGGTCAGCAAAAATAACCGCCTGTTGTATGAGCTCATCAAGGGCGTCATGCTCAAATTTTTCTGTATACACATATAGCAGGCCCGAAGTTTGCCCAGCGGCTGTAATTGGAAGACAGATATAGTTTCGCGGATGATCGCTCAAGTGGTGAGTGCAATTAACCTGGCCTTCTACCTCCGAACCGGTGTAGATGCGTCCGCGCCGCAACGCCCAACATTCATCCGGCCTGAAACGCTCCGCGATCTGGGGTTCATTCTCTTCGCCCCAATTTGTTGCAAGTTCGAGCTGGTCTCTTGAATTATTGTAAACGTACAGAGCGCATCCCGTGCCCCGGAGAATGGTGGAACCATAACTTCGAATTATCTTATAGCTCTCTTCGCGTGATTTGGCCGCGTGCATTGTCTCGGAAAAGCGTGAAGAAATTTCAGTATTTTGTGTCTGGGTCTGCAGCAGTTCTTGCGCTCTTTTCTGAGCGGCAATTACCCGCCGGAAGAGATGGAATTGCGCGGCAGACACACCGCCTGCAATAAGCAACCCAGCAAATACGATGGAAATGAACGCATCTGTCAGGGTCTGTGTCTCCGTCGCGGCCTCGACAATTTTCTGCTTGAGACTTCGACCTTCGCTTTGAATGACGGAGCGTAAGTGGTCCATGGCTTTTTTGTTTGAGCCTTCGTTCAATTCCGATTTTATGGCATCGGGGCCTTTGGAGTGTTTTGTGTCCAGCATGATGGACATAAATTTTAGCCGTTGTTTAATCAGTTCATTCAGATTGAACTGCTCCTCGTGGGCAGTTTTTAGATGATTGGCAAGGCGCAGCTGAATTTCGACAATGTGTTGAACGCCGCGGTAATATGCATCCAGATAGTCCGGATTACCTGTGATAATATACCCGCGGACGCCATTCAGCGAATCGATGAGATTAAGCTCAAGATCTTTCAGGGCGCGCTCTGTTCGCACCAGTTCAAGCGTGTCGGTGGCTAATCGTTGAATTTTCGAGCCGAGCGACAGGGAGCCGATCGCCAGCACCAGAAGGGTTCCAATACCGGCGGTAAGAAGCCAAGTCGTTATTCGCCGTTTAAGCAGCCAACCCATCGCCAGTTCCAGATCATAAACATTGCACTTTATAACTAATCTTAGCCAGCATTTGTTAACCAAGAGCTAAGGAAAATTGTCGCTGAAACTATAGGAAACTGGTCAAATTTTCCCATCAATACCGGCGCACCTGATATGCTCACGTACATGGATAGTGATCGCCACCCGAGCATCACGTCTCCCGCGGCACCCGCATGGCATCTGTTTGTGCCGAAGTTGTATACAGGAGGGCTATCGGGCGTGGGATTTTGGTGATGATGCCATCGCCGGTGTGCCCGTTGCTATCATGGCTTCACTGTTGGCCATAGCGCTGGCGATTGCTTCCCGCACCGCGCCAGCATTTGTCCAGCTTTATATGTGCTGTCAAGTTAGCCGAAAGCGTTTTTGACACCCGCTGAGAGAACATTGGCCAGTCTCGCCATCCCTTCTGGTTCGTCTGGTGTTTCTTCATAGACACATACCTGATCACGGCCATTGCGTTTGGCCCGATACAAGGCCTCGTCGGCAAGTTTGATTACATCCTCTTTATTGTCCGCACT
>JAUSQH010000073.1 GCA_030652895.1 Alphaproteobacteria bacterium | reverse complement strand
GATATCTCCAACGCGTCATCGACCTCAATCCCAAGGTATCGAACCGTGCTCTCCAGCTTGGTATGGCCGAGCAAAAGTTGGACGGCCCTTAGGTTCTTGGTTCGCTTGTAGATCAGTGTCGCCTTGGTCCGCCGCATGGTGTGCGTGCCATAGACCGTCGAATCGAGTCCGATGGCGGCAACCCACTGATGCACGATACGGGCGTACTGGCGGGTAGAAATATGAGGCGATTTCGCCAGGCGACTTGGGAACAGGTAGTGCTCCGGCCTCAAATTCGCCCTTTCGATCCATGCCAAGACTGCAGACCGGGTCGGCTCGGTCAGTTCAAACTGCACCGGGCGGTGGGTCTTTCGCTGCACGACCATCGCTCGGGGCAACATCTGGTCGCCGTGCGTGACGTCCCGAACGTGCAGATTCACCAGATCACAGCCACGCAGCTTGCTGTCGATCGCCAGGTTGAACATGGCTAGGTCGCGAACTTGGTGTTCGTTTTGCAGGTGGATTCGGATGGCCCAGATGTCCTTGGGCTTGAGTGGTGGCTTTTGGCCGACCAGTTTCCCTTTGTTCCAGGGCTCCCGAGATTGATTGGCTTCCATGTCAGACTCCTTCGTGGTTGATGGGAGTCTGATTGTCTTGCCGAGTCGCTGGCGGCTGCTTTTGGGGGGGGAATATTTGATGCGAACAACAGGCCAGTTCCAGATGGTCAACCCGGCAAAGGCTAAGCAGCGACCTAATTTGCTAATGTGGCAGAACACCAGCATGCTCCTTCTTGGGTCATTAGCGATGCACCCAGTTCGCAATGAATTCTTTATGGACAATGCTGCCATCACCCGTCAAGAACGGATCGCGAATCACCAATAAACGCCAAGCTCCGCTATAACCGCTTACAAACAACAGCCCGTTCAACAGATGGGATAATCCCCAATTACCCCAAGCACTCTCCCCTCGCCCTGGAGCACGTGACATGAGCGCCACAGCAACCCAAAACGAAACAACGCCAAAGCCGAGCGTTGTCGTCATCGGCGCCGGCATCGCGGGCTTGGCGGCGGCCTACCGCCTGCAACAAGGGGGCTATCGTGTCACCGTTTTCGAGGCTAACGCATGGCCGGGCGGGAGGATGGCCTCTCGCGAGGTCGACGGTTTTACGCTGAGCCTCGGTACCGATTTTCTCCTCTCCTCTTACACCCGAATGCTCGGTCTGCTCAACGAGCTCGGGTTGGCCCATGAATGGCAGCCGCTCAAGATTCCTGCCGCGGCCTGCCTTCGGGACAACACCTACCATCGCCTGCGCGTCGGTGGTGCAATACATGCGGGGCTCTCGATCCCAAACCGATTCAGGCTGATCAAGCTCATGTGGTTGCTGTTTCGCAACCGGCAGTCACTCGACTACCACGACCTCGCTCGTTCGGCCGATCTTGATACGGCCTCGGTGAGCGAATTTGGGCTCCGGCACTTTAACCAGGAAATCCTCGACTATCTCTTTGATCCCATGATCGCGGCCTACTGGTATCACCGCGCCGATGAGATAAGCATTGCGGTATTCCTCTCCGCCCTGTCGCAGGGGCCGGGAGTAAGGCACTATGCCTTCCGATCGGGCATGGGCGTCCTCCCCCGTTCCTTGGCCGCTCAACTGCCAATCCATTACGATTCCAAAGTCATCGCCATCCAACGGAACGGCTCAGGCGTGAAAGTAACCGTCGACCGTGAAGGCGGGGAGGAAACAACGGAGACCGACGCAGCCGTGATCGCCGTGCCGGGGTCGCGCGTTTTGAATCTGTTGCCGGAGCCGCTACCGCACGAGACACACTTCTTCGCCGACCTCCAATACACTACAACGATCAAGGTGGCTTTCCTGATGCGAGCGCCGGTCGTTATCCACCTCTATGGCGCGTTGTGTCCCTTTCGGGAGAGCCCTGTTATCTCCGAATGGACGAACGAAGCAGCGAAAGGCGACGAATATGTCCCGCGGGGAAAAGGCCTCATCCAGATCGGACTGCATGAGGCTACAGCAAAGCAGCTGATCACGCTGTCTGACGAGGCGTTGGCTGGCGTGCTTGCAGTTGAACTGGGAAAGATTCTGCCGGAGACAAAAGGCAAGATTGAGAAAGTTATCGTGCAGCGCTGGCCGGAAGCAATCCCCAAGTTTGAGGTGGGGCGGATCAAAAAGATTCGTGCATTTCAGGAAGTATCACGACAACAAAACCAGATTTTCTTTTGTGGTGATTATCTCAACGGCCCCTTTACCGAGCCGGCCCTGACCAGTGGGCTTGAAGCGGCTGCAATGCTCCAGGCGTCATACCGTTAAGAACCGGCAGTGCGCGCAAGCCATGTGACGGCTCCACTCGGATACCTGCCGTTGAAACATCGAGGTTACGAATGACTGCAACGGGTCGATAAGAGCCGCTGG
>JAUSQH010000064.1 GCA_030652895.1 Alphaproteobacteria bacterium | reverse complement strand
TGGTCTGGGTGCCGGGCATCTCCACCAGCTCGGCAATCGCAGCCAGCGGCAGCGAAGGCTTGCTGAACCCGATTGCAGCCGCCACTTATAAATTGAATGGCAAGCTGAAAGGGCCGACCAACTACGCCACCCCGTTTTCGTGGGGCGCGCAGGGCATCTTTAACCTGACCTATAACCGGGTGTTTGGCAGCCCTGTCAATCTGGTGCCGCAAGTTGCCTGGCGCTGGGATTTTGGCGGGCGCACGCCTTCGCCGCTTGGCAATTACCAGGCTGAACGCAAGGCGATTGGCCTCTCGCTGGCGGCGAACTATCAGTCGCGCTGGACCGGCAGCGTCAGCTGGACCGCCAATTTTGGTCCCGACGCGCCGCTGAATGACCGCGACTTCGCTTCGATCAACATCGCCTACGCCTTCTAAAAGCGGTCTCAAAATCCAAAAAAGCGCCCGGAATGAAAATTCCGGGCGCTTTTTTTTGTGATGTTCATTCAAGAAATTGCAGCGGAATGATTTTTAGTCCAGGCGCCTCACAATATTACCGTGTCATAGCGCAAGCCGCATATCCCGGGAACGTCGATTCCGCTGAAAAACGAGCGGTCCGGTATGCAGACGCCAATACGCAGGCGTACCGGTACGCCTCCTGAATTGCCGATCATAAAGCGCCCCCTCCAAAGTGGGGGTGTGATGCGCACCCACAATTAGCACCTGGCCGAGCTTCGCATAAAGCGCCCCCTCCAAAGTGGGGGTGTGATGCGCCGCCATCAAAGATCATCATCCAACAGGTGGCATTTTTGTCGCAAAGGCGCGGAAAAAGCAGAAAATTATGTCTTTGTCAAAAAAAACCATACCATTTTTTATTAACCAGTTTAGTCTTACTGTGCACAATAATAATAACCTGATCCGATCATCGTCATTTACCGCTCACCAAGGGGGAGGAGTTAATGTTCAGTACTGCGTATTTGAGGGGTGTCCACTGTACTGTAGGGAAAGTTCCCGGCAAGGCGTCCCAGTTTTTATTGGCCACAACGGCGTTAACGGGTGTGCTGGTTGCAGCCCCGGCTGGCGCTGTTGAATACCGGTTGGGCGAAGTGAGCGGCGCGGTTGACACGATCGTGTCGGCGGGCGCGTCGATGCGCACAAGCGGCCGCGATTGCGAAAATATTGGCGCCACCGCCGGCGGTTGCCAGAAACTTGACGGCTCGGGCCTGCAAAAGGCGTTCGCCGGCACCCAGACAGATGATGGTAATCTGAACTATGATCAATGGGATGTGTTCTCAGGCGCCATGAAGGCGACTTCAGAAATTCAGGCGAGCTGGCGTAATTTTGGCGCCTTTGTGCGCGGCACCGCCTTTGTCGACCCGCTGGTCGACAATACGGATTTCCGCGAACTGGAAAGCCCGCAGCGCAGCGAAGTGTCACAAAATGCCAAACTGCTGGATTATTTCGTGTCCGGCAGTTTTGACGTGGGCGGCCAGCCGCTGGAGGTCAAGCTTGGCAATCAGGTGATCAGCTGGGGTGAAAGCACTTTCATCCAGAACGGCCTCAGCGCAATAAATCCGATTGACGTCGCCGCCGTGCGCAAGCCGGGTTCGGAACTGAAGGAATTCTTCACGCCGATTCTCGCGGCGCGCGCCTCGCTGGGGCTGCCGAATGGCTTTAGCGTGGACGGTTTCTATCAGTTCAAAAGCGACAATATCGTTCCCGACCCCAGCGGCACCTTTTTCAGCTCAGCCGACTTTGTCGGGCGCGGCTCGCAACCGTTGCGTGGCGGTGTCTTTGACTTCGGCGGCGACGCACGATTCAATCCGTTCCTGATCGCCAACGGCCTGGACATCGACACGGTCTGGGAGAGCAATGTGGCCGTCAACTATCCGGCGGTATCGATTGAGCGCGCCAATGACAAGAACGCCGATAACGGCGGCGAGTTTGGCTTTGCGCTGCGGTATTTTGCGTCCGAATTCAATCAGGGCACGGAATTTGGCCTGTTTTTCATGAACCTGCATTCGCGGCTGCCGATTCTTGAACTGTCGACAACAAACCCCGCTGCCGCCCGCGACACAGTCACCGCGCTTGCCCTGATTCCCGGGGGGCCTGGGGGCTTCGCCTCAAGCGTGGGCGCTACGCCGCCCGGCGTACCGGCGCGTAACGCTTACGAGGTGACGCAGAGTATCTGTAACATTCTGGCGGCCAATGGCGGAACTTTTGCGCTTGCGGCCAATGGCGTGGGTTCTGCGAGCGGCACCCCGTTTTCCTTTGCCGATCTTGATGGCGTCCCCGGTTTTGGCGCCGGTGACGCGCCGCTCAATGGCACCCAGGATTTGCTGGCCGGGCGGGTAAACCTGGCGCTGCCTGGCGGCTATACCAACTGCAACAATATGTCCACGCTGTTCAACCGCAACACCGTCTCCATCGAGCGGACTGTGGCGGCATTGCTTGGCAATACGCAGACCTACCGGCTGGAATATCCCGAGGATATTCAGGTGTTGGGCCTTAGCCTTAGCACCACGGTCGGCGGCGTTGCGGTCCAGGCCGAGGCAACCTACCGCCACGATCAGCCGTTCAACTACGCCTTTGCGGAAATGGCGGCGTTGAGCAATGATCTTGACGGCCAGACCCGGCTACGTACCCGCGCGCCGCAGGCTGGCGGTCTTAGCCCGTTCGGATTTCCCCCCGGGGTCCCGCAGGTAATTGCGGGTGCAGGCGCAGGTCCAGGCGGAACCAATATTCTTGACGCCGCCGTGACGGATTTTCAACCGACGTTTCTTATTGGCCTTAACCAGTCGGCGGCGCGCAGCGGTGAGGCAACCTTCGCCGACCTGGCGGCGGCGCAGGAAGCCGCACTTGGTCTGGCGCCCGGCACCATCAACCGGGGTACACCGCCCATCGTTCCCTTCGGCATCCCTGGCGGTATTCCCCGCGAGGTGCCTTCCGCCCTTGCGGATGCCGCCGCAAACGGCACATTGACAGCCGCCGCGGTCCTGCCTCTGCTTTCGGGCTTCCCGGACGCCGCCGCGCGGGCGGCCCAGGTGGCCGCTACCTCCAATGCCTATGGCCGTGTCGCTCTCGATCCGCTCGATACCAACCTGAGAACGACCACGTCTGCAGGGACGGCGCTGCCGGGCGGGTTTACGGCTCCGGCTTCGGCGATCCTACGGTCCAGCCCCACGGACGTGGCGTTCACGCAACTTGCCGGCAACCCGGTGCCATCCCCACAAACCAAGTCTTCCGCCATTCCGTTAAATGCGGTAAGCCGGGACGGCTTTATCAAACCCGCCTATGAGGATGTGTTTACCGCGCAAACCACGCTGACCTCGCTGCTTTTCGCCTCTAATCCATTCGTGGAATTTGCGGGCGCCAATGGCGGCGTCCTGGTGACTGAAGTGGGTATGGTCATGGTGCCGGGTATTTCCAGCAGCGACGGATTGCAGGGCGGCAATACAAAAGGGCTGGTGAATAGCCTTGCAGCGCAGACCTCCATCCTCAACCCCGACCTGGAACTCGCCAGCGGCTATGCCACCAAGTTTTCCTGGGGCGCCCAGGGGCTGATGTCGCTGACCTATAACCGCGCCTTTGGTTCGCCGATAAACCTGGTTCCAAGCGTCGCATGGAAATGGGATTTCGGCGGCAATACGCCAGCCCCGTTCGGCAACTATCAGGCGGAACGTAAAGCCATCACATTGGGCGTCAGCGGCACCTATCTGGCCAACTGGGCAGGATCGGTCAGCTGGACCTCAAACTTTGGTCCCGATGCGCCGCTGAATGATCGTGACTTCGCGTCCGTCACGGTTTCCTATGCGTTCTGATTGACACGCCCCCCGTATCGTCACGCCAATTTTTAAGATTGGCGTGACGATATGAATAGGGCAGACTATACTTTATTGCCGCCCTTTGTGAGGGGGGGCAAAAGACGAGGGGCCGAACAGGCTTCAAACCGGGTCGTTGTTACATCTCTGTTGCGTACTGCTTACAGCTTTCGCTTTTCAGGGAGGGGCATACATGCTCAGCACCACGCACTCGAGAATTTTTCATTATCACGCCATCAAGGCGTCTCAAAAAAAATCACGGAATCTCGCGTTGGCGACAACGGCCTTGACGGGGGTGCTTTTTGCAGCCCCGTCATATGCCGTTGACTATAGCTTTGGCGAGGTCAGCGGTTCGGTTGATACTTTTCTTTCAGTCGGCGCGTCGATGCGCACCAGCGGGCGGGACTGCGAGAATATTGGCGCGACTGCTGGCGGGTGCCCGGAACTCACCGCCTCCGGCCGGCAGGACGCCTTTGCCGGCTCACAAACCGATGACGGCAATCTCAACTATGACCAGTGGGACGTGTTTTCCGGCACCATGAAAGCGACCTCGGAAATACAGGCCAGTTACCGCAACTTCGGCGCCTTCGTGCGTGGCACAGCGTTTGTCGATCCGATTGTGGACAACACGGATTTCCGCGATCTGGACGCTTCGGCGCGCAGCGAGGTGTCGCAAAATGCAAAGTTGCTCGATTATTTCGTGTCGGGCAGTTTTGACGTTGACGGCATGCCGCTGGAAATTAAACTCGGCAACCAGGTAATCAGCTGGGGTGAAAGCACCTTCATCCAGAACGGCCTCAGCCTGATCAATCCGATTGACGTCGCCGCCGTGCGCAAGCCGGGTTCGGAACTGAAGGAATTCTTCACGCCGATTCTCGCGGCGCGCGCCTCGCTGGGGCTGCCGAATGGCTT
>JAUSQH010000062.1 GCA_030652895.1 Alphaproteobacteria bacterium | reverse complement strand
GGCCTGGCGCAAGGCGCGCTGGAAGACGCCATGGAATACGCCAAGCAGCGGGTGCAGTTCGGCAAACAGATCGGCGAATTTCAGGCGATCCGTTTCAAGATCGCCAAAATGGCGACCGAGATCGAAGCCGCACGGCAGCTGATGTATTTCGTTTGTCACCAGATAGACACCGGCAAGCGCTGTGACCGCGAAGCCGCGATGGTAAAATATTTTGCGTCCGAAATGTCCGAGCGCGTGACCAGCGAGGCATTGCAGATTTTTGGCGGTGCAGGCTATACCAAACTCAATGCCGTCGAGCGCTACTGGCGCGATGCGCGTCTGACCAAAATTTTTGAAGGCACATCTGAAATTCAGCTGCGGATCATTTCCGACAGCCTGATGGGACGGGGGAAAAGCTGATCATGGCGCTCACAGGATCGAATAATTACTTTGAGGATTTCACCCCCGGCGATGTGTACAAACATGCGCGCGGCAAGACGATCATGGAATATGATAATGTCGGCACCACTTTACAGGTGATGAATACGGCCGAGGGGCATTTCAACGAAGACCTGATGTCCAAATCCGGCGCGATTTTTCCGCACCGGGTAAATTTCGGCGGCGTCACCATCGCCACCATTGTCGGCCTTAGCATGCAGGACACCGGCGAAAACGCCCTGCGCGAGGTGGGCATGGACAAAATCCGTCTTAAGGGGCCCGTGTTTCATGGCGATACGCTATATGCGTATACAGAAGTTCTGGGCAAGGATGATAGTGGCCAGAAGGATTCGGGTATTGTGCATTTCAAGCATTACGGCCTGAACCAGGACGGCAAGGAAGTGTTCGAGGGGGAACGCAAGGTACTGATCAAAAAGCGCGGCGCTAAATGATTGCATCTCCGGTTCCCAACGGCGCGCTGAAAGGCCTCAAGGTCATTGATCTGACCATGATGCTGGCCGGGCCGTTCGCCACCATGCTGCTGGGCGACCAGGGGGCGACGATCATCAAGGTCGAACCGGTCAAGGGCGGCGACATGACCCGCAGCCTCAACGCAGCGCAAAAGGATATGCCCTTTGGCGGCTATTTCCAGAGCATCAACCGCAATAAATTATCGTTGGCGCTGGACCTGAAAACCGAGGCCGGCAAGGACGTGTTGCGCCGTTTGGTCAAGGACGCCGATGTGCTGGTGGAAAATTACCGGGTGGGGGTGATGGACCGGCTCGGGCTTTCCTATGAGAGCCTGGCGAAGATCAATCCGAAACTGGTCTATGCGACGGTGCGCGGTTTTGGCGATCCGCGCACGGGGAAAAGTCCGTATGCGGATTGGCCGGCCTTTGACGTGATCGCCCAGGCGATGGGCGGCATCATGGGTATTACCGGACCGGACGCGAACACGCCGCTGAAAATTGGTCCCGGCGTCGGTGATATCGTGCCCGCCATGCTGATGACCGTCGGTATTCTGTCGGCGGTGCGCCATGCCGAAAAAACCGGCGAGGGACAATTTGTCGATGTCGGCATGTATGACGCCGTGCTGGCGCTGTGCGAACGCATTGTCTATCAGCACAGCTATGACGGCACGGTGCCGGGACCGGAGGGTAATTCCCATCCGCTGCTGTGCCCGTTTGGGCTGTTTCCCGCCAAAGACGGTTGGGTGTCCATTGCCTGTCCACGCGATCATTTCTGGAAAATTCTGGCGGAGAACATGGGCAAACCGGAATTTGGCGAGGATGAACGCTATGCGCTGAACGCGGCGCGCGCGGCGCGCAATGGGGAAGTGGTGGCGATGGTCAGCGGCTGGACTAAAACCCTTACCAAAAAACAGTTGGCCGAATGTCTGGGCGGAAAAATTCCGTTTGGCCCGGTCAACAATGTGGTTGATATATTTAATGATCCGCATACGGCGGTGCGTGAAATGCTGCCACAGGTGGAACAGCCGGGGCGTGCGCCGGTGCGCATTGCCGGAACGCCCATCCGTATGACCAAAACCCAGGGGGGTGTGGCGCGGCGCGGTGCGCTGCTGGGCGAAGATAGTGATGCGATTTTGCAGGACGCCGGATATTCGGCGGAAGAAATTGCGGCGCTGCGTGACGCAGGCGCTGTTCGATAAAACAGTAACAGGAGAGAAACATGACCACTCGTAATAAACGTCCCAAACGCGCCCGCCGCTGTCAGCTTTCGGTGCCCGGCAGCAGCGAGAAAATGATGGTGAAGGCGGTTGGCCTGCCGGATGTCGATCATGTGTTTCTGGATCTGGAGGATGCGGTCGCGCCCAGCGCTAAGCCCGGTGCGCGCGGCATGATCGCCGATGCGCTGAACAATCTGAACTGGGGTAAAAAGGTGCGCTGTGTGCGCGTCAATGACTGCGCCACCGAATGGTGCCATGACGATATTATCGAAGTGGTGACCAAAGCCGGGCGCAATCTCGACACCATCATGCTGACCAAGGCGAAGAGCGCGCATGATCTGACCTTCGTCGATACGCTGCTTAATCAGCTTGAGAAAAAACTGGGGCTGGTCGAAGGCCGCATTGGCATCGAAGTGCTGATCGAGGAAGTCGAAGGCATGATGAATGTCGAGGAAATCGCCAAATCCACGCCGCGCCTGGAATGCCTGATTTTCGGCATGGGCGATTATTCCGCCAGCCAGGGTATCGATGTGCGCCACATTGGCGGCGACAGCGCCTATCCCGGCGACATCTGGCATTATACCCGCTACAAAATGACCATCGCCGCGCGCGCCAATGGCCTTGATCCGGTGGACGGCCCATTCGCCAATTTCAAAAACCCCGACGCCTACCGCCGCGAGGCCGAACGCGCCAGCATTCTGGGCATGGTTGGTAAATGGGCCATCCATCCCAGCCAGTGTGAAATCGCCCAGGCGGTATTCTCACCCGACCCGAAAGAAGTGGTGCGCGCCCGCGCTATGGCCAAAGCCTATGACGAAGCGCTGGCGCGCGGCGAAGGGGCGGTGACCTATGACGGCATGATGATTGATGCGGCTTCCGTGCGCATTGTGCAGAACACGCTGGACAAGGCCGATCTGTACGGGATGTGAGGGGGGCAATATATTTATTACGTCGCTTTTTACTTCGCCGATGTCACCTCCACCCCGGCCCTCCCCACAAGGGGAGGGAGAAAATCAGAATTCGGCCGTAAAGCCTCCTCCCCTCTGATGGGGAGGGGTGAGAGAAAAGCACATGGCTGGCTCAGCTAGAATGAAAGTTTCCCGAACGTGCAAATCTACATTGATGGCGACGCCTGCCCGGTAAAACAGGAAGCGCTGAAGGTCGCGGCGCGCCATGCCTTGCAGGTGGTGGTGGTCAGCAATCAGTGGCTGCGCGGGGTGGACGCGCCGCTGGTGCGCCAGATGGTGGTGCCAAAAACCCCGGACGCCGCCGACGACTGGATTGAAGAACAGATTGAGCCCGGCGATATTTGCGTCACCGCCGATATTCCGCTGGCGGCGCGCGTTATCAAAAAGGGCGCTGGCTGTATCGGCCCGAACGGCAAACCTTTTACCGAGGCCAGCATCGGCGACGTGCTCGCCACCCGCAACCTGCTGACCCAGCTTCGCGAACAGGGCGCCATCAACAGCCAGAGCGCAGGTTTCGGCAAACGCGAGCGCTCCAATTTCCTCAACGGCTTCGAGCAGATGATCCAGGCAGTCAAGCGGAGGGGATAAGGGCGTCCCGCTTGACACGCGACGGCGGCAAGCTAGACTCGCGCAAATCGTTTGCTATTGAGCCTCGCAAGGAGACGCCAACCCGTGATCAACCGCATCGCCGAATTTCATCACGAGATGATTGCGTGGCGCCATGCGATTCATGCCCATCCGGAAACCGCATTCGAGGAGGTCCGTACCGCTGATTTTGTGGCGGCGCGACTGGAATCTTTTGGCGTTGACGTGCATCGCGGAATGGCCAGAACCGGGGTGATTGGCACACTCAGATGTGGCAATGGAACACGCGCCATTGGCCTTCGCGCCGACATGGATGCGCTGGACATACAAGAGACCAATGTTTTCGATCACGCATCGAAAATCAATGGCAAGATGCATGCCTGCGGTCATGACGGGCATACGGCCATGCTGCTTGGCGCGGCAAAATATCTTGCCGAAACCAGAAATTTTGATGGCGTGGTCAATTTCATCTTTCAGCCGGCGGAAGAAAATGAAGGCGGCGGCAGGGTGATGGTTGAAGAAGGCCTGTTCGAGAAATTTCCCTGTGACGGGGTGTACGGGATGCACAATATCCCTGGTATTCCGGCCGGCCAGTTTGCTGTGCGCGCCGGGCCGATGATGGCTGCATTTGATATATTCGAGATTGTTGTCGAGGGGGTGGGCGCGCATGCCGCCATGCCGCATCAGGGCGTCGATCCGGTCGTGATCGCCGCCCAGATCGTAATCGCCCTGCAGACGGTCGTGTCGCGCTTTACCGATCCGATGGACACGGCCGTGCTCAGCGTTACGCAAATCCATGGCGGGGACGCCTTTAACGTAATCCCGCCGAATGTAACGCTGCGTGGCACTGTCCGGACATTCAGGAAAAAACTTCAGGACCGTATCGAAAAGCAGATTGAAGTCATCAGCCGTAACATTGCCGCCGCATATGGAGCGGACAGCGCGTTTCGTTATGAGCGGCGCTATCCAGCCACGATTAACAGCGAGGCGGAGACGCAGATTGCCGCGCGCGCGGCGCTGACGGTCGCTGGCGCGGGAAATGTTAACCTCAATCCGACACCAGCGATGGGCTCGGAGGATTTCGCGTTTATGCTTCAGGCCAAGCAAGGCTGTTATATTTGGCTCGGCAATGGCAACCGGCCCGGTAGCTGCATGATTCACAATCCCGGCTATGACTTTAACGACGAAGTCTTGCCCCTAGGCGCATCATACTGGGTAACGCTGGTGGAGCAGCAACTGGCCAGGTAATGCGCTACCAGCTTACTGGATTTCCGTGTTGCGCCATCAACAGCCACAGCGCTGGCTTCGGCAAAAAGGATCGCTCCAATTTCCTAATTGGCTTCAAGCAGATGGTTCAGGCGTTGACGCGCAATGGATACCGTCTTCACCCTGCCTTGCGGGCTGGTTTTCCTGGCGGTTGTATCTGGAGCGTGCGGGCGGGGCGGCCGCGTGTCAGGTCGGTGTCGATGCGAAACGGATCACCGGTTATCCCAAGGCGCAGGCGGTAGACGCCAACGCTTTCCATCACCCGCTGTACATAGTTGCGGGTTTCGCTGAACGGGATCAACTCGATCCAGTCGATCACATCGGTGGTGGCCTTGCGCGGGTCGCCATTCTGGGCCGACCATTTCGTCACCCGGCTGCCGCCGGCATTATAGGCCGCCAGCGCCATAACATAGGATCCGTCATAATTGGCCAGCATCTGATCCAGATACGAGGTCCCGAGGCGAAGATTATAGACCGGGTCCTTGGTCAGTTTCTGCGGCGAATACGGTATTTTCATTTTGCGGGCAACGCCTTCGGCGGTTGCCGGCATCAGCTGCATCAGGCCCTGCGCGCCAGCCGAACTAACCGCGCCGGTATTGAAGCCGCTTTCCTGGCGCGACAGGGACAGGATAAGCGCCACTTCCGGGCCGTTACGCCATGTTACGTCCGAAGGGAGGCTAATTGTGGGATAGCCCTCTTCGAACAGCCATACCGCATCGCGGCTTGCCTGCTTTGCGGCGAGAACCCCAAAATCCCGGCGTTGCAGCTCTGAGGCAAAAGACGCAGCGAGACGATAATCCTGCGGCTTTCTGGATTGTCCCACCAGTGCGGTAAAGAACTGCCTCGCCTGCGAGTCCTTATTCACGGACAACAGAATTTGCGTTGCCCTGGCCAACTCCTGCCGGGAATATGTATTCAATTCCTGCTGGGTGGGCCGCTTGGTGTTGTCCAGCGCCGCGCGGACGACCGCGCCGCCGTTCCATTCGGCTGCGAGCTGACCGTAAAAACTGATGGGATATCGCGCTGCCTCACCGTACCAAAATTTTGCGGCCTTGGCGTCGCCTTTGGCTTCGGCCGCGCGCCCGGCCCAATAGGCGCCACGGCTTCGGCTTATGGGAGATGACACCGCGTTGAAAAGGCGGGTGAAATGCGGAAACGCCGTAGCGGGCTGTTTGAGGAACCGCAAGGCAATCCAGCCCGCCAGCCATTCGGCCTCCGCATAATGCACGACCTCATCCGGCAGCCTGTAATTATGGGTGGCCGCAATGTGGTAGGCAGTTTTGTAATCGCGCTTTTCAAGCGCCATGCGGGTCAGGGTGTCCTGATGACGCCACCAGATGCTCCCGATTGCGGACTGGGGCGCGCGCAGGCTGTGTGCGCCATCGCGCGCGAGATCGAGCGCTTTGTCCGGTATGCCGTTGTTCAGGCGCCAGTGCACCCGTTCATAAAACAGGCCAGCATCCGTTCGCAAGGTGTTGGGAACACGTGATAAAGCCGCTTCAACGTCAGGCGCACGAAAGCGCAACGCCAGGCGCGCTTTGCCGAGCAGTTCCATGTCGCGGCCAACCAGCCTGTACATGCGCACCGCAGCGTCACGCTGGCCCCGCCATAGCAATCCATCAAAGCGTGTAATATGATCCTGCCGGTCCAGTGCATGACCATAGTCACGTAAAATCTGGCGTTCGATATCGGTCTCAAAGCCACCGTCACGCCATATTTCGCGCAGGATACGCTGCCCGGTTTTATTGTCACCGGCTTCGATAAAAGTTTGCGCCGCCTGAAATTTCCCCTTTGCCGTATAGGGCGGATAACGCCGGAACCATTCGATGCGTTCGCGCAGGGGCATCGTGGGCAGGAACGTGTGTTCTGCGCGGACCACCAGTTCTTTGCGTCCCGGCCAGTTCGGATTGGCAATCAGAAAGCTGGCGATTTCTGCAAAGCTTGGGCTGCTGCGCGACGATGTCAGATAGAGATATTCGACCAGTTTTCGGGACGCAGGGTCACCGCTTTGGGCCGCAAGTTTGCGGGCATAGTCCCAGCTGCCGCTGTCTATCGCGCCGATGGAGCGTGCAATCAGGCTGTTGGTTTCCGCCGCGGCAGCTATTTGCGCAGGGCCAAATGACGCAGCACTCAGGACTATGCTGGCAGTGATCGCGAAGCGCCAGAAAAACCGGTGCGATAGGCTACCTAGTGGCATGTTGAATCTCTTAAAATTTTGGACAGCAAGCTTAGGCAGGGCAGATTATTCGGCCAACCCTTATAAGCTGGTAAAGGTAAGAACATTTCTTAGCCGCCTGTAAAGCCGTCTATGCCACGGCACATGAGTGTGGTAACTTCTTTTGACCTTTAACACCAAGCCACAGGCGCCCCATGCCCTCAACCAAGCCTATATTTTATGGCTCAATTCCGGCCCTTATTACGCCGTTTCGTGACGGAAAAGTAGATGATAAGGCGTTTCAGTCGTTTGTCGATTGGCAGATCAGGCAGGGGTCCCATGGTGTGGTGCCGTGCGGGACCACTGGCGAATCGCCGACGCTCGATCACGATGAGCATAAACGCGTTGTTGAATTGTGCATAGAGGCCGCCGCCGGACGGGTGCCGGTGATTGCGGGCACGGGCTCAAATTCCACCGCCGAAGCGATTGATCTGACGGTCCATGCCCGGCGGGCAGGGGCGGCAGGGGCGCTGGTGGTGGTCCCCTATTATAACAAGCCGACCCAGGAAGG
>JAUSQH010000054.1 GCA_030652895.1 Alphaproteobacteria bacterium | reverse complement strand
CAAGCTGCCCCTGATAGATGCGCCTGGCCGCCACCTCTCCAGCGTGATCAACGCGCAGCATCCGCGCCGTGCGTGTTTCCATAGTCTCTCCGGGCAACAGCAAATCAGTATCAGATGCGGCCATGGTTTCGATCCTTTCTCCCCAGCATGAATGCGTATGCTGATAGTCCCATCAGGCCAGCGGAAATCAGCGCATTATACCCGGCAAGTGAAATGCCGAACAGGGACCAGGGAACTTCGTCGCAACGCACCACTGGCGCGGCCAGTATCTGCGCCATGAGTTCCTCCACCGGAAGACCGGATCCCCCCATAACGGTACAACTAGCGGGCCCCGGCCACCACGTCCATTCCACACCGGCATGATAGACACCCAGGCCCGCACTGGCCATATAATTCAAGACCAGGAGAACAAGCGCAGGCCGCGCCAGCCCTGGTCTGAACCAGGCTGCTCCGCACAGAACGATCGCCGTAAAGTACGGAATACGCTGATAATAACAAAGCTGACAGGGCGCCAGTCCGCCAAGGATTTCAAATCCGTAGGCCCCGAGCAACACCGCAACATTTGCAATCAGTATTAGGACAATGAGTTGCGACATTCCAGTAGCTCTGGGGACGCCAGTCACGTTCTCAACATCTCCCTCAGCTTAGCGGCCAGCACAGCTCTGCGCACCGGCTTTTGCAGGATTACGGATTTGTCCGCCATGCCGGACTCGACGTGATCATCCCCTTCATAACCTGAGCAAAACAGAACCTTGATTTCCGGGTTCACCGCACGAACGCGCGCCGCCAGGGCTGGCCCATTCATTCCATTTGGCATCATGATGTCGGAATAAATCAGATCGATACCGGGGTTGGCTATAAATGTTGCTAGTGCGCTTGGGCCATCCACGGCATACAGAACTTTATACCCAAGCTCTTCTATCTGGGCGACCGAACTCAGCCGCACACCGGGATCATCTTCCACAACGAGAATGCAGATGTCCTTGGGGGCGGTAAGTGCGGGACGGGGCATGCCGTTAAGTGGTGAGTTTGGACGCACGTAAGGCGTCGTTTTGGACACGGTTGCGCGGGGAAGATAAAGCGTAACTTCGGTGCCCGTTCCTGGCTCACTCTCAAGATGGATATGCCCTTTTGATTGCTCGACAAACCCGAACACCATGCTTAGGCCCAGGCCGGTGCCCTGACCGACATCCTTGGTCGTAAAAAACGGTTCAAGAACCTTATCTATTATGTTCAATGGGATTCCAGCGCCCGTATCGCATACACTTAGTTTTACGTACTCCCCTGCCGGAAGTTCCAGGCGTGGAAGATGGAGCGGTGTATCAACGCTGAGGTTGCTGATTTCAATTTTGAGCCTGCCGTTGCCCGCCATGGCGTCGCGTGCGTTTATCGACAGGTTCAGCAGCGCATTTTCAAATTGCGAAGGATCGATAACAACCTGCCAAAGCGGAGTTGCCATATTGATATCGACGCTAATTCCGTCACCCAGTGTACTGCGCAACATTTCGCTCATCTCAGCTATCATCTCGCCTGGATCAATAATTTGCGGGCTTAACATTTTTTTTCGGGAAAATGTAAGCAGGCGCTGCGTCAGCGCGTTCGCGCGTTCGGCTGCGCGCAGCGCCGCATCCGTGCGCCTGCGATCCGCCATGTTCATATGCATGCTTGCCACAAGAAGGTCCAGATTGCCCACGATGACTGCCAACAGGTTGTTGAAATCATGTGCAATCCCGCCGGTAAGCTGGCCGATAGCTTCCATCTTCTGCGACTGGCGTAGCTGTTCTTCGGCCAGACGCCGGCGTGTTATGTCTAGAAAGGCGACAACACCGCCCACGACCTGCGCGTCGCGAATAACTGAGCCGGCGGAATAGTCAACCGGAAAAAGACTGTTATCCAAACGCCTGAATTTTTGGTCATCCGCCTGCGCCCGGACGTCCCGGCGATGAACCGCGCAGATCGCACATTCGTCTTCTGGCACATCCCGCGCATGTGCAAGCTTGTGCATGTCGGCGCCAAGTAGTTCCGCCGCGTCGTCATATCCCAGTAAATGGGCGCAGGCCATATTGGCAAATGTGCACCGCCCATCGAAGTCGACGCCATATATCGCCTCGACGGTGGAATCGAGAATAAGCCGTAGCTGCGCCTCACTGTTACGCCATGCCCGCTCCGCCTGGCGGCGTTCCGCTACCTCCGTTTGCAGCGAAGTATTTATTTCGGCCAAATCCCGGGTGGCTTCGGCGACGCGCTGTTCCAATTGGGCCTGCGCCGCGCGCTGCGAGCGTTCAATCTCCTTACGCAGCGCAATATCGCGGAACACGCCGTTGATACGTACGAGCTCGCCGTTCTCAAACAGGGGGCTGATTTTGCCCTCTACCCAGACTGGGTTTCCTTCCTTGGTCTTAAGCACAAGTTCAACAGCCTGGGTATTCTCCCTGTCCAGTACGCCGCGTATTCTTTCTATGGACTGAGGCAGCCAGGTTTCGTGCAACGTGCCGCGGAAGGTCAGATCGGAAATGTCGCTGTCGCTATAGCCAAGCGTCTCTCGCCAGGCACTGTTGACGAACAGAAATTTCCCCTCTGCTTCCGTGCTAACCACAAGATCACCGACATTTTCTACAACGTCGCTATAGCGCTCTTCGCTCAGCAACAAGGTTTCAGCCGCGGCCTTTCGTTCTTCACGGATCTGACCAAGCAGTGTCACGTTATCCTTTTTGTTACGCCACGCCTCAAGAAAAATGCCATAGGCAGTGCGTGTGGAAGATAGCAGCGCCAGCGCATATATCATCGCCATGACGCCCAGCGCGGAGTAGGTGAATGTGCCCTGCAGAAAGAAATAGATTGTCGCGGGGGTCAGATCGGCAAGAATGAATCCTGCCGCCGCCAGGGGCACAGCAGCCAGTGTCGACGATGCGCCGCTGGCCATACTGACCATCACGATTATCAGTGCGAGTTGTTCGGTGGCGGGAAGTCCCGGCAGAAAGAAGGCGCCTGAGCCCCATACGGCACCGGACAGGGTGGCCCAGCCCACCGCCAATGGCGGGAACCGTCTGCGCCTCTTTTCGCGGTCGGCAGCGCTTCTTGGCGCATTCCAGCGTTTTCTTAATAGGCTGCGCCGCCAGCGCATATACGCGACGCCGGTCATGATCAAATGCGCGACTATCCAGACGAATAGCCACAGATCGGAAACTGAATTCCATAAAATAGCCGAAGTGAATAGCGCCACGCCACCGGTTGCGGCGGTATTTGATGGGGTTTGCCGGGCCAGATACGCGACTTGCTCGCGGTATATATCGCGGTTTGGGGACACGGACTGCGTCTTTTGCTGATGTTGATAGTTTAGAGGACAAACCTTACCACTACAAAGCCTCCGACCAGCAATGCCAAAAAGCTGTACCCCAAAACGTTCAACCTTTTATCGATGAATTCGCGTATCGGCGGGCCGTATTTCCACAAAAGTGCCGCGACCCCAAAAAACCGAAGCGATCGTGCGATCAGGCTTGCAACCATGAAAACCCAGGGATTCAGCGCGGTCACGCCGCTGGCGATGGTGATAACTTTGTACGGAAACGGCGTGACGCCAGCCAGAAAGACGATCCAGGCGCCCCATTCATTGTAGTTAGCGGCGAAATCTTCGAAGGCGCTGCGATAACCATAAAAGTCGAGCACGGCCTGGCCCACCGTATCGAACAGAAAATAACCAATGGCATAGCCAAGTATGCCCCCAAGTACGGAAGAGATCGTGCAAACCGTAGCGATCCACCAGGCGCGTTCTGGCCGCGCCAACACCATCGGGATCAGCATGACATCCGGGGGGATGGGAAAAAATGAGCTTTCCGCAAACGAAACTGCCGCCAGGGCCGGCTGCGCATGCCTGCCCGCCGCCTGTTTCATGGTCCAGTCATACAGACCTCTAAACATGCTCACCTTCTATATAATGAAAAGAATTAGGCGTCATTCCGGGTGATATATCACAGCTTACCGGTACAATCGTCCAGAACTGTTCATAATTGATTGACGGTGTCTGGTTCATCCGTATGATGCGCGCTCATTGCTTGCGTGTCTTCAGCGCGGGCAATGCCCCTGTGGCGGAATTGGTAGACGCGCCAGACTCAAAAAGGGGTTTGTTTACCTTATCCACAAGAAACACGACCCGTTGAAAACGTTAATGTTTCAATGGGTTGGTAGAAAAGGAGTTTGAGACGCCGAGACCATGAAATCGGGCTAGGTGCTGTATAGGAGCCTAGCGTGACGGATAGTATCGGCGGTAATATGCGGGTGTGGTGGAACTGGTAGACGCGCTGGATTCAAAATCCAGTTCTGGTGACAGAGTGTCGGTTCGATTCCGACCACCCGCACCAACTCTCAGAGTAAAATCTGCTTCTCTTTGAGCATGCGGTTTGGAGTTACGCCGTCCGCACCAAGCTTTGCTGCCGCCTAGAATCGGCAGTCAAGCCACTGATCCGCTCTCCAGGCCTTCCCAAAATCGCTAATATGGCTAAAGTGGCTTCATTATCTGGGAGTCACACATGCAACGCATGTCTGCACGCGATGCTAAAAACGGCTTTGGACGCTTGATCGAGATCGCCAGGGCAGAGCCTGTGGCGATCAAGAAGCATCGGCGTGCAGTCGTTGTCGTTGTTGCATTTGAAGAGTACGAAGGACTCACTGGCAAAAAAATGACGGCGCGCGCTCTATTAAAGGCTGACCATTCGAAGCCGAAAGATGAGCGATGAACGTCACGGCCTATCACGCCAGATACTATGCCCATGACTTGACCCGCCGTGCATCGACGGGCCTTGATCGCCTGTCGATGTCCCTGTTTGGACTTGCCCTTATTTAGTGGAGAGACTTTCTACTCTGCGCTTGCCATGATGGCCTCGAATGTCACCGGCGATTTATATCCCAGTGCGGAATGCCGCCGCCGGGGATTATAGAAGCCATCAATGTAACGGCCAATGGCCAATTCGGCATCCGCTCTTGTCAGGAATCTTGTCCGCCAGACCAGATCGGATTTGATGGTTTTGAATACCGTTTCCACCATGGCGTTGTCATAGCAATTTCCCTTTCCGCTCATGGATGCGATGATTCCCAGGGATCCCAGAAGTTTCTGGTAGTCCCCGGAACAATATTGGCTGCCCCTGTCAGAATGATGGATCAGTCCGGGTGGCGGACAGCGCATTGTGATCGCCCGCTGCAAGGCCCTGAGCGCCAGGTCCTTCTTTAACCGGTCGCTGACTGCCCATCCGATGATGCGCCGGGAGAAGAGATCGAGCACGATGGCAAGATATAGCCACCCCTCAGCCGTCCAGATATAGCTGATGTCGACTCCCCACTTCTGATCCGGGCCATCGCAGACAAAATTCTGATTAAGCAGATTGGCTGCCACCGGACAGCCATGGTGACTATCTGTCGTTTTACGGAAGCGTCGCCTCTGCGTGGCTTTCAGGCCTTCGCGCGCATCAGGCGGGCAATACGGTGACGGCCAGCTTGAACACCGTCTTCGCGAATCTCCACATGCATGCGCGGCGCCCCGTATGTCTCGCTGGAAAGCGCAAACTGCGCGCGAATGTGCGCCAGCAGGACAAAATCGTCCAGCTGGCGCTGGCTCGGTGCGCGCTTCTTCCATGCGTAATAGCCGCTCACGCTGACATCCAGAAAGGTGCACATCCGGTCCACTGGCACGTCTGCCTTGTTCGCATCAATGAGCCGGAACGTCATCGACTTGTCTCCCTGGCGAAAAAGGCCGTGGTGGGTTCAACCGGTCAGCGCAACGGCTTGTCCAAACGTATCAGCTGGCGTCGCGAAGCCAAGGGTTTTCCGGGGACGGGTATAGAGGCGGAGCGCGACCTGATCGAGATCGTCCTGACTGTAGACGGACAGATCCGTGCCCTTGGGAAAGTATTGGCGCAACAGGCCGTTGGTGTTTCTATACCCCATACAGGCATCCTGTATACCTTACATGGGTATTTTAATCTTGGGGGATAAAATGATCATCGCACTGGATACACTCAGGGCTCTACCCCTATTTTCCGATTTGTCTCAGGATGAGGGCGCCATTCTGGTCCGCAACAGCCGGATAGTCACCTCTAAGCGCGGGCAATACCTGTTTATGCACGGGGATAAAATCACGCATTTTTACGTGATCTGCCGGGGCGCCTTGCAAATTTTCCGGGAGACGCCGGGCGGGCGTGAGGTCACCAATGATATCCTGATTGCAGGGGATTCCGTCAACGCCGATGAGGTCGTTGCCCGGCAGGCGGAGCATGCCATGAATGCGCGCGCCGTTGAAGATTGTTCGGTGCTTGAAATTCCCACCGCCTGGATGCGGGAGCATCTCAAAGATTTCGATCATATCGCGGAAAAATTACTGGCCGGGATCGCTGACCGGCTGCATAGCGCGCAGGTAGACGTAGAACAACTTACGACCATGTCCGCCGCCCAAATGGTGGCTTGCTATCTGCAAAAACTCTGTGTGCTGTATAATTTCGACCCGCACGGGTTTGAATTGCCCTATACCAAAGCCTTGATAGCCTCGCGCCTGCACATGGAAAAAGAAACTTTCTCACGCACCCTGCAAACCTTGCGCGATCAGGGTATTATGGTCACTGGCGCGCATGTCTCCATCAAGGATATGCGAAAGGCAGATAACCTCGCTTGCGCTGAGTGCTCGATGGCTGAGGAGTGCGGGGCACACCGTGCATTGCACGAAAAGCTGGAAAAAAATGTGGGCCACGGAGCTTAAATTACTTCTTGGGCGCTGACTTCCAGCACATCACATCTAGCTGCTTACGGCCTGCGGGGGTTGGTGTATTGACTGGGTTACCAGGCGCAATGGCCGCAAATGACGTCATCTCCACTGGAATATCCAGAGCTTGCTTTCCTTCAGGCGTATTGGCCACGGGCCCTGCCAGATCAATCACACACGTCCCAAGCCCCGCGGTGACCTGGGCCTGCGGCCCAGGAGAGTAAGAGGAAGGCGGGTTTTTAGTGACGGGTTTGAAGGTTGAGAGAGAGTCTTTCGGCCGCCCGTTATGGAGAAACCGATATGGCTAATAATGTTCAGAAGATACGCTTGAGCTCCTCACGCGATATCCCCTTCAACAAACTGGTGCTCAGCCAGTCCAACGTCCGGCGTGTGCAAGCCGGAATCTCGATCGAGGAACTGGCCGAGGACATCGTCCGGCGCACCCTCCTGCAGAGCCTGAACGTCCGGCCGGTGCTGGACGCTGA
>JAUSQH010000031.1 GCA_030652895.1 Alphaproteobacteria bacterium | reverse complement strand
TTTCTGCTGTCGGGCAGTGGCCTGGTGTCGATGCACCTGACGCACAGCACGCTGCGCGGGCTGACGCTGCACCTGCGGCCGCCGCCGGCGGTGTTCGCCGGCGAAGCCTCGCGGCTGGACATCGTCATCAGCAACCCCGGCGCCCAGCGCCATGGGCTGGCCTGCCACCTGCAGCAGCGTCAAGCCCGGGCACAGAGCTTCGCCTGGTGCGACGTCGCCGCCGGCGGCAGCGAAACCGTGCGCCTGAGCGTGGTGCCGGCGCGGCGCGGCTGGTCGGCGGTGCCGACGCTGGAGCTGACCACCGGCTTTCCCTTCGGCCTCTTCCGCGCCTGGACGGTGTGGCGGCCGGTTGCCCGCGTGCTGGCCTGGCCGCAGCCCGAGCAGCCGACGCCGCCACTGCCGCCAACCGGCGCCATGACCGGCGAAGACGCTGCCGTGCAGCAAACCCAGGGCAGCGAGCTCGACGGCCTGCGGCCGTGGCGGCATGGGGATTCGATGCGCCAGCTGGCGTGGAAGAAGTTCGCCCGCACCGGCGAGCTGGTGAGCCGCGAAACCAGCAGCACCGGCAGCCGCCAGCTCTGGCTCGACTGGTCGGCCACCGCCGGGCGCGACACCGAACAGCGGCTCTCGCGGCTGGCCGCCTGGGTGCTGCAAGCCGATCGTGAAGGCTTGCGCTACGGCCTGCGGCTGCCGGGCCGCGAATGGCCACCCGGCCAGGGCGACGCCCACCGCCACGCCTTGCTCGACGGCCTGGCCGAATGGACGTGAGCGGGCGCCGACCATGATCACAACCACCTGGCGGCTGCTGCCGCGCGACGCCCGCGACACCTTGTTCCTGCTGGCGGTGATCGGCTGGACCATCCTGCCCCATGCCTGGCACCTGCCGCCCTGGTGCGGCGCGCTGGCGGCGGCGATCCTGGCCTGGCGCGCCCGCCTGGCGTTCAGCAACGGCGCCCTGCCCGGCCGCTGGAGCGTGGCCGCCATCCTGGCGCTGGCAACGCTGC
>JAUSQH010000025.1 GCA_030652895.1 Alphaproteobacteria bacterium | reverse complement strand
GGTCTGGATCGCGGAAAGCGACGACCTCTGCGAAATCGATTTCCTCGAACGGATCGTGCCTGCGTTTGAAAGAGAATCCGTACTGCTCAGCTATGGCGATATTCAGTATATCGATGAAGACGACACCTGCAGCCCGGGTTTGGACGATTATCGGAAATCCACGGGATACGACATCTGGAACAAGCCTTATCGCGAACCCGCGCAGCTTCAATTTGCGGGGCCATTCGGCATCAAGAACATAATTGCAAATGTTTCGGGGGCTGTTTTCCGTCGACCGTTTCTGTCGAAGGAATTCATAGAGTATTTATCCGGCCTCAAGGTTTGCGGAGACTGGATTTTCTACATGAATGTCGCACGTGGTGGTGACATCCACTACACACCCGCCGCAAAAAGCTATTTCCGGCAGCATCGCCGAAACACATCCGTCACGGCACTGAAAACGCGCGGTTACTATGAAGAGCATGGCAAGGTCGCCTGGAACCTGCGCGATTTCTACGGGTTGGACGCGCCCGTTCTTTCGACAATGAAGGAAAAGGTACGTGAAACCTGCCTTTATGTCTTCGATGGCGAGCAACGGCTTTTTTCATTCGACGACGCTTATGATGGTGCTTTCGCTGCGCCCGCGCGCATGCCGCGCCTGAACATCATGATCGCGTCACTCGGATTTTATCTCGGCGGTGGCGAAATTGTGCCCATTCATATGGCCAACGCGCTGCATCGGCACGGACACAATGTAACGTTCTTCGCGCTTGGACATGACGGCCTGCCCGACGAGCCTGGCGTACGCGAAATGCTGGCACCGGGCATCGCGGTCCTTCGAAAAGGCGATATCGTCAGAGACCCCGGCCTGCTCCATGATTACCGGTTCGATATCGTCAATTCCCACAATATCGGGATCGAATATTTCTTCGAGGAACTCCGGCAGCGGGGCATCGCCTTGCCGAAATATGTCGTCACGCATCACGGCTCCTACGAGGCGGCGACGCCCGCCGACGAATTGCTCAAGGCGTTTGCCGCTTTCACCGACCACTGGATATATCTCGCGGGAAAAAACCTGACGCCACTGGAACGAGCAGGCATCGACATATCCCGGGCGACCAAATGCGCCAACGGCCTGTCGTTGAATGAACCCACCGATGCGGTGACACGCGCCGATCTCGGGATTGCCGACGACGCCTTCGTTTGCGTGCTCGCGTCGCGCGCGCTGCCCGAAAAAGGGTGGTCCACCGCCCTGAAGGCCGTCGAGAAACTCAACGCGCGCGCGTGCTCTCGCCCGGTCCACCTGCTCCTGCTCGGCGACGGTCCTGAATACGACCGGCTCGGCGCGCAGACGCTGCCATCTTTCGTCCGGCTTCTCGGCTTCCGCAAGGACGCGCCGCAATTCTATCGTCTGGCGGATGTCGGCCTTCTGCCCACGACCTATGTTGGCGAGAGCTTCCCGCTCTCATTGGTCGAATGTCTGCTGGCCGGACGGCCCTGCATCGCGACCGACATCGGCGAAATCCGCAACATGCTGGCCGACGACAACGGCGGATATGCCGGTATCGTTCTTCCCTTCCTGAGCAAGACCGATCCGGTCGAGACGCTCGCAGATGCCATAGCCCGGCTTTGTGACGACACCGCGTTCCACGCTGCATGCACGGCAAGCGCCGTCGCTGTCTCGGGGCGTTACGGTATCGACAATGTCGTCAAACACTACGAGAATATTTTTAGACAGGTCTGCTCACCCGGCAGATCGACCTTTCTAGCGAGGACAGTGCTTTGATTTTTATCGATCCGAATACTCTCAATTGGCAGCCCAACAGGGCCGGGCGCGTTGATGCAGCGGAAACGCGTGGCGACACGCTCCGGCTGTCGGGTGCCGTCAACGCCGCACTGGCGGCGAAGCACGGTCTGGATGCGGTCGTCCTGCTTGATGGGGCGGACAGGTTTATGGCGGCGGCGCCCCTCACCGGCGGCAAGTGGGCCGTCGAAATTACGCCGCGCGACATCGGCAGTGATAACGGCTTCCTGACGCTGAACGCATGGGCTTGCTCGCACAGGACGCGAATCGCCCTTCCCCTCGGCGTAACGCCCGATGTGCGCGCCAACTATGAGCGTTTCGCGCGCGCGCTGCTGCCGGAAGAAAGTCGTGACCTGCCATCTATCGCCGAGGACTTGCGCGCACTCATTGCCAAAGCAACCCGGGTACCTTATGTCGCCCGTTCGATCCAGAACAACATCGCGACCGGCAACAACTACCAGTCCCTCAACCTCGGCAGGGAAATCAAAACAAACCCTCGGATTGCTGACGAGGAACACGCGAAGCGGCCGGGGCTTGTTGGCAACATCGCCGCACGCGTTGGGCGCGCACTGAATATAGCCAGCCGTCACACCGCAGCCCCGGCGGCATCCGGTCGCAAAGCCATCGAGCGCGGCGAGAGACTGCACAAAGGCGGACGTCCCTATCGCGAAAGCTTTATGAACCAGATTGATTTCAGGGGGCGGACGGTTCTCGACATCGGCGCCAACACCGGCGAGAACTCGCGCATCGCCCGGCGCCTCGGCGCCACCCTCGTCGATGGCTACGAATACGATCCCTACTTTGTCGAAATCGGCCGCCTGGTCAATGCGGCAGCCGGCATGACGCGCGTCTCGCTCTTTCAGGGAGACGCCACGCGGCCCGAGCTTTTCGACGGTATGAAATACGACATCGT
>JAUSQH010000019.1 GCA_030652895.1 Alphaproteobacteria bacterium | reverse complement strand
GTCGGCAAATCCACCACCGCTGTCAATCTGGCGCTGGCGCTTGCAGGCCTTGGGCGCAAGGTCGGGCTGCTGGATGCGGATATTTACGGACCTTCGATCCCGCGCATGCTGGGCCTGAAAGGCAAGCCGTCCACCACGGACGGGCACAAACTGTTGCCGATGCAAAATTATGGCGTCAAATGCATGTCCATCGGCTTTCTGGTGGATGAAGATACGCCGATGATCTGGCGCGGCCCAATGGTGATGAGCGCACTGACCCAGATGCTGAACGACGTCGCATGGGGCGAACTGGACATTCTGGTCGTTGATATGCCGCCGGGCACCGGCGACGCGCAACTGACCCTGGTGCAGCGTGTGCCGCTAGCGGGTGCGATTATCGTCTCGACGCCGCAGGAAATCGCCCTCATCGATGCGCGGCGCGGTCTCAAAATGTTTGAAACCACGCATGTGCCGATCCTCGGCGTGATCGAAAATATGAGCTATTTCGTCAGCCCCGAAAGCGGCGAGAAACATTATATTTTCGGCCAGGGCGGCGCGCGCGCAACGGCTGAAAAATATGGCTGCGACTTTCTGGGGGAAGTCCCGCTGCATCAATCGATCCGCGAAACCTCCGACGCGGGCACGCCCATTGTGGTCAGCGCCCCCGCCAGCCCGCAGGCCCTGATCTATCGCGACATCGCCGAACTGGTCGCACACAAACTGGATGCGGCCAAGAATGCGCCGGGCCGGACCGCGCCACGCATTGTGATCGAGTGACGAGGGCAGCCTCTCAAAATTCTTAAGTACTTATTTTAACTCAACTTATTCCATATATAGGGTACAATTCCCTGTATCCGCGTAAGTAGCGCTCCAAATCGTAAAAACAAAATCACAAAAAAATCGACAGAAAAACTGTCAAAAAAATTGACAAAAATATCATTTAATAGCATCATCAAAAGTACTTGTAATCGTGCTGGAAAAAGAATATGACCAACCTCATCCTGACGGAAACAACGGCCAGTATTTCTGAGTTGAAGAAAGATCCGATGGGTACGGTGGCCGCAGGGGATGGTGCGCCGGTCGCGATTCTCAACCGCAATGCGCCTGCATTTTATTGTGTGCCGGCGGCGGCCTATGAGGCGATGCTGGATCGGATAGAGGATATTGAGCTGAATGCCATCGCGGACGCCCGAAAAGACATGCCGGAAGTCGTCGTCACGCTTGATGAGCTATAGCCTCAAATTCAAGACCGAAGCCCTGAGGGAATGGCGCAGGCTGGATGAAAATATTTGTAGCCAGTTCAAGAAAAAACTCACCGAGCGATTGATCAATCCGCGTATGCCGTCCGCGAAACTTTCCGGACAGAAAGATCGTTACAAAATCAAGTTGCGCACCGCAGGTTATCGCCTGGTATATGAGGTGCGCGACGCAGAATTGATCGTTGTCGTTATTGCCGTGGGTAAACGAGAACGCAACACGGTGTATAAAACGGCTGCGAAGCGCTAGGCTCGGCCCTATTTGGACGGAACCGCAAATAGGTTTTTCCACCCCCTCACATATTCGGATAGTTCGGGCCGCCTGCGCCTTCGGGTACGGTCCATTTGATATTCTGGGCCGGATCCTTGATGTCGCAGGTTTTGCAATGCACGCAGTTTTGCGCATTGATCTGAAAGCGCGGATTGGACCCATCCGCATCACGGATCACCTCGTACACGCCCACCGGACAATAGCGCTGTGCAGGTTCGTCATATAAGGGCAGATTCTTGGCGATTGGCACCGATGGATCGAGTAGAACCAGGTGGCAGGGTTGGTCTTCTTCGTGGTTGGTGGCCGACAGATAGACCGAACTGGGCTTGTCGAACGACAGCACCCCATCGGGTTTGGGATAGGCAATCTGTTTGCATTTGCTTGCCAGTTTCAGCGTCGCATGATCCGGCTTGCCATGTTTCAGCGTGAACGGCAGGCCGATACGCAATGCGTTCATCCATAAATCAACGCCCAGCAAGGCGGTGCCAACGATAAGGCCCAGGCGGCTCCATAGCGGCTTGGCGTTACGCACTTTGTAGAGGTCCTGATAGACCCAGCTGTCGCGGTACGTCTGCTGATAGCTGACGGGTTCGTCATGACTGCGTCCTGCCGTCAGCGCTTCGAACACGGCTTCGGCGCCCAGCATACCGGTTTTCATGGCGTTGTGGCTGCCCTTGATGCGCGGCACATTGACAAAGCCTGCCGAACAGCCGATCAGCGCGCCGCCGGGGAAGGTCAGCTTCGGCACGGATTGCAGGCCGCCTTCGGTAATGGCGCGTGCGCCATATGACACCCGGCGGCCACCGGCGAGCATATCCGCAATCAGGGGATGATGCTTGAAGCGTTGAAATTCATCGAATGGCGAGACATGCGGATTGGTGTAATTCAGATGCACCACAAACCCGATGCTGATCTGGTTATTTTCCATGTGATACAAAAAGCTGCCGCCGCCGGTATTAATGCCCAGCGGCCAGCCGAAGCTGTGCATTACCAGGCCGGCTTTGTGTTTGGCGGGATCGATGTCCCAGATTTCCTTGATGCCGATACCGAATTTCTGATAGTCGCTGTCCTTGTCCAGCTGGAATTTCTGGATCAGCTGCTTGGCCAGTGATCCGCGCACCCCTTCGGCGATCAGCGTATATTTGCCGCGCAGCTCCAGGCCCGGTGTGTAACTGTCCTTGGGCTTGCCATCCTTGCCAATGCCCATGTCGCCCGTGGCGACGCCGCGCACAGTACCATCGTCATTATACAGAACTTCGGCAGCCGCAAACCCCGGATAGATTTCTGCACCCAGGGCTTCGGCCTGTTCGCCAAGCCAGCGGCACACATTTCCCAGGCTGACAATGTAGTTGCCGTGATTATTCATCATTGGCGGGATCGCGATATTGGGGACCCGCAGGGCGCCAGCGGGACCAAGCACATAGAAGCGGTCGTCAATGACCGGCGTGTTCAACGGCGCGCCTTTTTCTTTCCAGTCGGGGATCAGCTCGTTCATGGCGATAGGGTCGATGACCGCGCCAGACAGGATATGCGCCCCGATTTCAGAGCCCTTTTCCAGGACGCAGACGGAAATCTCCTGCCCGGTTTCAATAGAAAGCTGGCGCAATCGGATCGCGGCGCTCAAACCGGCAGGCCCGCCGCCAACGATCACCACGTCATATTCCATGAATTCGCGTTCTGTTGCTGCGCCGTCGCTCATTTTCCGCCCTTTCCAGCTTTGTAATGCTTATAGAGCTTTTCTAGGCGGCATGGGGTAACAGGTCAACTATCGATACGGACGGGTGGATTTGGCCGCTCGCCCCTGTCCCCGGGATGCAGTTCCCGGGGGCCGTGCCCACCGGAGCGCGCAGAACGTACGACCCGAAACCATAGGGTGGTGCCGCCTGCGTGACTCGAACACGCGACCCCCGCATTACGAATGC
>JAUSQH010000015.1 GCA_030652895.1 Alphaproteobacteria bacterium | reverse complement strand
CCAGCTCCAGCAGCACCGGCTTGAGGTGTAGCGCGCAGCTCTGCGCCACCAGCCGGCCGACCCGGGTCGAGCCAGTGAAGTTGACGCGGCGCACCGCCGGGTGGGCGATCAACGCATCGACCACCGCCTTGGCGTCTTGCGGTGCGTTGCTGATGACGTTGACCGCGCCTGGCGGCAGGCCGGCGGCGCGCAGCACGCTGGCGATCAGCCAGTGTGTCATCGGGCACATCTCGGCCGACTTCAGCACCACGGTGTTGCCGCAAGCCAGCGGCACCGCGATCGCGCGCACGCCCAGGATCACCGGCGCGTTCCAGGGCGCGATGCCCACGCACACACCGGCCGGCTGGCGCAGCGCCATGGCGATGAAGCCGGGCTTGTCGGACGGAATCACTTCGCCGGTGATCTGGGTCGTCAGCGCCGCCGCTTCGCGCAGCATCCCGGCGGCCAGCTTGCAGTTGAAGGCGCCCCACATCGGCGCAGCACCGGTTTCCAGCGTCATCGCCTTGACGAACTCGGGCGTGCGCTCGACCAGCAAATCGGCGGCGCGGCTGAGCACCGCACGGCGCTGCGACGGCGAGGTGTTCGACCAGCCGGGAAACGCTGCCGCTGCGGCGTTGGCAGCCGCCTGGGCGTCGGCCACCGAGGCCGCAGCCGCCTGGCTGACGACTTCGCCGCTGATCGGGTCTCGACGCTCGAAGACCGCGCCTTCGGACGCGTTGGCGTCTTTGTCACCCAGCATCAGTCTGACTTGGAACATGTCTCTCCTGCCTGTTGCGGCGCCGTGAATCACTGGCGTGCCGATGCGCGGTGATCGGCCGATGACGGACTGTCGGCGATCGCCGGCCCGCCGGGAATGCAACAATCCGGCATTGACTTGACGTTTTCTGGTGGACCTTCCAGGGGTTTTCCACCGCAGCGGCCACCATGCCCACGCAGAACAGCCCAGCCACCGCCCTGCCCGCGCCTTACTCGCCGACCGCGCGCGATGTGCTGGCGCAGATCGTCGTGCCGACGCTGCACCGCCAGCGCTGGTCGCTGGACGGCGGCAGCGCCGCGGCGCTCGGCCGCATCG
>JAUSQH010000060.1 GCA_030652895.1 Alphaproteobacteria bacterium | reverse complement strand
CCAGTCGCATAATTTACTTCAGCGACAACGCCATCTGCTAGCGCGGTTAACGAGATTTCCATCTTCATGGCCTCCAGGACAGCCAGCGGGTCGCCCTTGGCAACGCTATCCCCCGGCTTCACATGAACGGAAATCAGCTTGCCCGACATGGGTGCGATGATATCGCCGGTTCCCCCTTCGTCCAGCTCCGCGTCATGTACAGGGTCATGCAATTCTACAATATGGGCGTGTCCGGCCAGCATCACTGTGATGCGCATGCCGTCCGCATTTACTCCAGCACTGATTTTTCGGCCGCCCAGTTTAGCCGTAAGCTGCCCATCGGCAAGGACACCCGTCGCACGCATCTCCCCGCCCGGCAGATGCAAAAGCGTACCGCCAGCGGCATATTCAACCGTAATGCCGATTTCCGCGCCATTGGACATAAACCGCAACGTCTCACGCCCCGTGGCGTTGGCGCGCCAGCCATCGGTGCGGAACCAGGGCGAAAACGGATCGCCCGATTTCACCGCTATTGCGCAAGTCTGTTGCGCACGCTCCGCCAGCACCGCGAGACTGGCCAGCGCCAGCACCGTGTCATCCACCGCAGCGCCATCACCGGCAGGCACCAATACCGCCAGATGCCGCTCGATGAAACCGGTGTCCACATCACCGCTGGCAAAGGCAGGGTGCCCGGCAATGGCCCGCAAAAATCCGGCATTGCCCGCAGGGCCCGCAATCTGCACGGCCTCAAGCGCTGCGCACAGACGTCTGCGCGCCTGCTCGCGATCCGCACCATGCACGATCAGCTTGGCAATCATCGGATCATAAAAGATGGATACCTCGTCGCCTTCCCGCACGCCGGTATCGATGCGCACCCCGTTTTCACACGCTGGCAACCGTAAATGCCGCAGCCTGCCGGTAGACGGCAGAAACCCCGTTGTGGGATTTTCCGCATACAGACGAACTTCAAATGCGTGGCCGCTAAACTGAATTTGCGACTGAACCATCGGCAGGGTTTCCCCCATGGCGACGCGCAACTGCCATTCCACCAGATCCTGTCCGGTGATCATTTCGGTGACCGGGTGTTCAACCTGCAGGCGGGTGTTCATTTCAATGAAAAAGAAACTGTCCTCGCGCAGACCTTGCGATGCGTCGGCGATAAATTCAACCGTTCCTGCGCCCACATAGCCAATCGCCTTGGCCGCCTGCACCGCAGCCGCCCCCATTTTCTCGCGCATGGCCATCGGCATGCCGGGGGCCGGGGCTTCTTCGATCACCTTTTGATGGCGGCGCTGAATGGAACAATCCCGTTCAAACAGATGCACCGCATTGCCATGGCTGTCGGCGAACACCTGGATTTCGATGTGGCGCGG
>JAUSQH010000003.1 GCA_030652895.1 Alphaproteobacteria bacterium | reverse complement strand
CTCGCGTCGCGAAATAGCCGTTCCCCAGGGTGCATAGGGCCTCGCGGATTCCCTCGTGCGCCGGGTCGAACCCGTCGAACACCAATGACCACGCCGACGGGGGCTCCGCCGCCACCCGGACCTGCGCCAGATCAGTCACCACCACATCGGCGCCGGCTTCGCGCAGCGCCAGCGATTGCCCACCGCGATCGACCCCAATGACGCAGCCAAACCGGCCCGCACGCCCCGCCTCGACGCCGGCTTTCGCGTCCTCCACGACGGCCGCACGCGAGGGTTCAATCCCGAGGCGCCGTGCCGCTTCCAGAAACGCATCCGGCGCCGGCTTGCCCTTGAGCCCAAGTCGGGTGATGTCCTTCCCGTCCACGCGCACGTCGAACAGTTGCGCAATGCCGGTCGTCTCAAGCACCTTCGCGCAGTTGTTACTGGAGGAGACGACGGCCGTCTTTACCTGCTGGGCCCGCAGTGCTCGCACCAGCGCGATCGAAGCTTCATAGGGCTCGACACCGCGCTGCTCGAGGTGTTCCAGAAAATACTTGTCTTTGAGATTGCCCAGCGCGCGCACGCTTTGGACATCGGGACCGTCTTCCTGCGCCCCCTGCGGCAGCTCGATGCCGCGCGACTTGAGAAAGGTCGTCACGCCATCGTAGCGCGGCTTGCCGTCGACATAGCTCCGATAGTCGGTGTTGATGTCAAAGGGGTCGAACGGTTCGCCAAGGTCACCGGAGCGCTTTTTGAGAAACTCGTCGAACAGTCTTTTCCAGGCGGCGGCATGTACGCTCGCCGTCCGGGTCAAGACGCCGTCAAGATCGAACAGAACAGCGTCGTAGTCCCGTGGGGAGAGTGTTATGACGACTTGCATCGGGCCTCCTGCTTGGCGCGCACGTCTCTCAGTGCCTTCGGACAGCGGGTGTCTGATATGTAGTGGTTCCGACTTGATCTGACAGTTTACCGTTTTGAGCCGACGTCTGTCAGAGTAAGTTCAGTTCACGAACTTTTCCTTCCAGATTTCCTTACCCGCAATCATGGCTTCAAATGGGGTGCGTCCGCAATACATTTTTCCCTGATGCGTTCGTTCATTGTTGTAGAAGTCGATCCATTCATCCAGATCGGCTTGAAGTTCCCCAATGGATTGGTAGAGCTTCTTGCGGAACGTGAGATGATAAAACTCCTGCAGAATGGTCTTGTGGAACCGTTCGCAGATGCCGTTGGTCTGGGGTGACTTCACTTTGGTTTTCGTGTGATCAATATCGTTGATCGCCAGGAAGAGCTGATAGTCATGTTTGTCCACCCGCCCGCAATATTCAGTCCCGCGATCCGAAAGGCATGCGCAGCACCGGAAGATCGTGTTCCTCATAGAATGGCAGGACTTTGTCATTCAGCATGTCAGCGGCAGTGATTGGCGTCCTGGCGGTGTAGAGCTTGGCGTGCGCAACCTTGCAATAGGTGTCCACATAGGTCTGCTGATAAACACGGCCCACGCCCTTCAATGTTCCAACGTAGAGACGCGCTTGCTTTGCTCCACAAAGCCATCAAAGGCGGGCGGCAGCGGCATCAGCGCGGCCTATTCTGCGGCCCAGACCTCGGCGATGCTGCCCGGAAGAGCCCCTTGAGGGATCTCACGCCACGGCTCTTGGCAGCGCTGTTCCAACCAGGCATTCAGCGCTGCCAGATCGGAGAAGTTCGGCGTCGGCTGCCACAGCCGGTGACGGGAATCGCGAACATTCTTCTCGACCTGACCTTTCTCCCATCCCGCTGCTGGATTGCAGAACGCGGGCTCGAAGACATAGTGGCTGGTCATTGCGAGGAACCGGGCGTTGATCTGTCGATCCTTGCCCCGGCCAACACGATCGGCTGCTGTGCGCATATTATCATAGATCCCGCGCCCGGGAACGCCGCCGAACACGCGAAACCCACGCCAATGGGCGTCGAACAGCATCTCGTGAGTTTGCAGCGGATAGGCCCGTAGCAAGAAAACACGGCTGTGCGACAGCTTGATATGCGCCACCTGAAGCTTGGTGCGATATCCCCGCCCAGCACCGCGAAGTCCTCGCTCCAGTCGAACTGGAAGGCTTCACCGGGCTGAAAGACCAGCGAAACAAATGTCCCGCGTCCTGTGGTCTGCTGTTCGCGCTGCCGATCCGCACGCCACGCCCGCGCAAAGGCTGCAACGCGACCGTAGGACCCGGTATAGCCTAAGCTGTATTAGTTCTGATTTGATCTGACACCGCTCCCATTTCAGAGGACTGAAAATGGGAGCGGTACATCTCTTGAGGGAGATGATGGTTATCCGTTTTGATGGTGGTGCACACCAACCACAAAACGAGGACACCACAATGTTGAACACTACTGACAAAATCATCAAACACAAGACTGGGCTGCTCAATCTGGCCGAAGAACTAGGCAATGTCTCGAAAGCCTGTCAGATCATGGGCATGTCGCGGGACACGTTCTACCGGTATAAATCTGCCGTGGCCGAGACGGCTGCGAGACGAAGCCGCTGTTTGACGACGGTGGGGTTGACGAAGAAACGGGCGGCGATGTCTTCTTCGCTGAGGCCCTTGTCACACAGGGCCTGGAACGCGCGAAACTGATCGAGCGGATGCAGCGCTACGCGCTGGACATTCTCGGCCAGGCTGTCTTCCTCGGCGAGGCCGCCTTCGCGCACCACGCAAGGCACCGGCTG
>JAUSQH010000574.1 GCA_030652895.1 Alphaproteobacteria bacterium | reverse complement strand
CAGCCTGGACTTCGCCACCGGCGAGACGGTGATGGCGCTGATGCTCGAGCTCAACCGCGAGGCCGGCACCACGCTGGTGCTGGTGACGCACGACCGCGCGCTTGCCGACCGCTGCGAGCGCCAACTGCGCATCGAGGCTGGGCGGCTGGTCGACTGATCCCGGCCGCAGGCGCTTCAAGCGCCTCAAGCGCCTCAAGCGCCAGCGTCGGCAGCCGATAAGACGGGTAGCGGCTTTCTCCGGGGAGCCAACCCCAGGCTTGCCTGCGCGCCGAGTCGACACCATGCACCCGACCGGGACTGTCCGATGACGCTGTTCACACGC
This sequence comes from Alphaproteobacteria bacterium, assembly GCA_030652895.1. Classification (GTDB taxonomy): domain Bacteria; phylum Pseudomonadota; class Alphaproteobacteria; order UBA11222; family UBA11222; genus UBA11222. Next base: position 839 of record JAUSQH010000574.1, on the reverse strand, counting down.
TTGCGACGACCAGCGCGCTGGGCGCCGGCGCTCGTGCTCGTGATCGGTGCCTTGCTGACGGCGTTGACGGCGCGCGAGATGGACCGCGCCGAGGGCGACCAGTGGCGCATGCGCCACGACAATCTGGCCGACGGCTTCGGCGCGCTGCTGCATATGCACCTGGCGCGCTGCGAAGAAGTCTTGCGCGCGAGTTCGCTGGTGGTCGGCGCCGAGCCTGGCATCGACGCCAACGCCTGGCATGAGCTGGCGCGCAAGCTGCGAATCGGCGAGCGCAGCGGCTGTGCCGAGTTGCTGTTTTTTGTCGATGGCCGGCACATGGACGAGGGTCCGCCGCGACCGTTGCTGTTGGCGCCGGTCAGCATCGACCACTGGAGCCTGAGCCGCTTCGACCCCTGGCAGGAACCGACGCACCGAGCGGCGTTGGAACTGGCGCGCGACCTCGGCCGGCCGCAGTTGACGGCGCACACCGTCTGGCCGGGGGCCACCGAGGACGCCCCTGTCGTGATCTGGTACATGGCGGCCTACCGGCGCGGTGCCGACCTCGACAATGCCGAGCAGCGTGCGCAAGCGCTGGTCGGCCATGTCGGCGTGCCGATTCGCCTGCAAGCCGTGGTCGAGGCGCTGGAACACCAGCTGCCGCAGGCACGGCTGCAACTGATCCTGCATGCCGGCGCCAGCGAGATGCAGGCTTTCGCCGGTGCCGGCCGCGACAGCGTCGATCGCATGCTGTCGATCGGCGACCGCTGGTGGACGCTGCGCACCGGCGTTGCCGAGGCCGCGCGCAGCAGGTTCGACACCCTTCGACCGAGCCGCATCAGCCTGGCCAGCGGCGCCTTCCT
>JAUSQH010000573.1 GCA_030652895.1 Alphaproteobacteria bacterium | reverse complement strand
CAATGCGCCACGTTTTTCCACGCAGGCGACGCGCATGCCCAATTGGGCGGCGCGGATGGCGCAGATATAACCGCCGGGACCGCCGCCAATGACGACCAGATCAAAATTTTCTGCCATGATTATAAATCCAGCAGCAGGCGCTGCGGATCCTCTAGGCACTCTTTGATCCGTACAAGAAAGGTCACCGCCTCGCGTCCATCGATAATGCGGTGATCATAGGAAAGAGCCAGATACATCATCGGGCGCACCACGACCTGCCCATTGATGGCGATGGGCCGTTCCTGGATTTTGTGCATGCCCAGAATACCGGATTGCGGCGGGTTCAGGATGGGCGTCGACATCAATGATCCGTAGACCCCGCCGTTGGAAATGGTGAAAGTGCCGCCCTGCAGATCATCTATGCCCAGTTTGCCGTCACGCGCCTTTACGCCCAGCACATTGATGGATTTCTCCAGTCCGGCGAAACTCAGGGCGTCCGCATCGCGCACCACTGGTACGACCAGGCCGGACGGAGTGCCCACCGCAACGCCGATATTGTAATAATTCTTGTAAACCAGTTCATCGCCGTCAATCTCGGCATTCACCGCCGGAATTTCCCGCAGTGCCTGGATCGACGCCTTCACAAAGAAGCCCATGAAGCCAAGCCGCACGCCATGCTTGGTAAAGAACATATCTTTGAACTGATCACGCATGGCCATGACTGCACTCATATCGACCTCGTTGAACGTGGTCAGCATGGCAGCGGTGTTTTGCGCCTCTTTCAAACGCCTGGCGATGGTTTTACGCAAGCGGCTCATGCGTACGCGCTCTTCGCGCGCGTCCTGTGTGGCGGGCGCTTTGGCTGTGGCCGGCGCGGGGTTGGCGGCGGCCGCCAGCATGTCGCCCTTGGTCACACGTCCGCCCTTGCCGGTGGCCGGGACCGTAGCCGGGTCGATGTGAAATTCGCTGGCGATGCGGCGCACGGAGGGCGCCAATGGCGATTCCCCTACCGCCAGCGCCCTCGGAGCCATGGGGGAGGCTGCAGTTTGGGTTGCCACGGCAGGCGCTGCCGCTGTGCCGGCGGTAACAGCGGCCACTTGTTTTACAGCCGCAGGTTTGGCGGCGCCTGCGCCTGCCCCTGCCACGAAGGAGGCGAGAAGGGCGCCAACCTCAACTGTCTCACCTTCATGCGCCTTTATTTCGCCAAGAGAACCGTTAACAGGAGCTGGCACTTCCAGTGTCACCTTGTCGGTTTCAAGCTCGCATAAAGGATCATCGGCATTGACCGGCTCGCCCGGTTGCTTGAACCATTTCGCGACCGTCGCCTCGGTGACAGATTCACCCAGCACGGGCACATGAATTTCGATGCTCATAACGATTTGATCCTTTAACGTCCTGTTATTCCGTCAATGCACGTTGCATAAGGGCTTCGGTTTCCAGCGCGTGGCGCGAACCAAATCCGGTGGCGGTCGACGCGCTTGCGGGCCGGCCGGCATAATGCGGCCGCCCATGGGTGGCGTTGATCTTGCCCAGCACCCATTCGATTTGCGGATCGACAAAACTCCACGCGCCCATATTGCGCGGCTCTTCCTGGCACCAGATGAACTTCGCCTTTGGGAATCGCCCTGCTTCGCGCATCAACGCGTTCGCCGGGAACGGGTAGAGCTGCTCGACGCGCAGGATTTGCACCTTGTCGAGGCCGCGTTTTTCGCGCTCCTCGAACAGATCGTAATAGACCTTACCGCTGCACAGGATGACGCGCTCGATGTCCTTGTCTGGCGCGAGCTTCACGCTGACGCCCGGGCTGCTTTCGGCCAGATCCCACAGGATGCGGTGAAACGACGAACCCGTCGTAAACTCTGGTGTGCTGGACACCGCCAATTTATTACGCAGCAGGGATTTGGGTGTCATGATGATCAGCGGTTTGCGGAATTTGCGATGCAATTGCCGGCGCAGCACATGGAAATAATTGGCGGGTGTTGTGCAGTTCACCACCTGGATATTATCTTCGGCGCAAAGCTGCAAATACCGTTCCAGGCGCGCGGAGGAATGCTCCGGACCCTGACCTTCATAGCCATGCGGCAACAGCATGACGAGGCCGCTCATGCGCAGCCATTTGCTTTCGCCGCCCGCGATGAACTGATCAATGATAACCTGGGCGCCATTGGCGAAATCGCCAAATTGCGCCTCCCACAATACCAGCGCGTCGGGTTCTGCAAGGGTGTAACCATATTCAAAACCCAGCACCGCCATTTCCGACAGCATACTGTCGATTACCTCGAAACGGGCCTGGCCTTCCTTGATATGATTGAGCGGAATATAACGCCGCTCGGTTTCCTGATCGACCAGCACGGAGTGCCGCTGGCTGAATGTGCCACGCGCGGAATCCTGCCCGACCAGGCGCACTTTATAGCCTTCAAGCGCTAGCGAGCCGAAAGCCATCGCCTCGGCGGTCGCCCAGTCAAAGCCCTTGCCGGATGAAAACATTTCCGCCTTCGCCTTCAGCAGCCGCTGAATGGTGCGATGCACGTTAAGATCGTCGGGAAAGGTTGTGAGTGCCTTGCCGATGGCGGTCAGGCAGCTTCGTTGTACATGGGTTTCGCCGCGGCGCACGTCGCCTTTAGCAACATCCATTCCCTGCCACTTGCCTTCCAGCCAGTCGGCCTTGTTCGGTTTATAGCTGGTGGCGGATTCGAACTGCGTGTCAAGATGCGCGCGGAACGCGTCAGCCATCGCGGCATATTCATCTTCGCTGATCGTGCCTTCGTTAATCAGCCGCTGCGAGTACAACTGCAACGTGGTGGGATGATTGCGGATCAGTTTGTACATCAACGGCTGGGTGAATGAAGGTTCATCGCCTTCATTGTGCCCGTGCCTGCGATAGCAGAACATATCGACGACCACATCTTTATGAAATGTCTGCCGGTATTCGATCGCCAGACGTGCGACAAAGACAACCGCCTCGGGATCATCGCCATTAACGTGGAAAATCGGCGCCTGCACCATTTTCGCGACGTCGGAAGGATAGGGAGATGAGCGGCTGGCATGCGGCGCCGTGGTAAAGCCGATCTGATTGTTGACAATCACATGAATTGTGCCGCCGGTGCGATGGCCTTTGAGGCCCGACAAGCCAAAACATTCAGCCACGATGCCCTGGCCGGCAAACGCCGCATCGCCATGCATCAGCAGGGGCAGGACGGCGTCACGGCTATTATTGTAAAACTCCTGTTTGGCGCGCGCCTTGCCCAGCACAACAGGATTTACCGCCTCAAGGTGCGATGGGTTGGCGGCAAGCGACAAATGAACAACATTACCGTCAAATTCACGATTCGCCGACGCGCCCAGGTGATATTTGACGTCCCCGGAACCCTGTACGTCCATAGGAGTCGAGGAACCACCACTGAATTCGTGGAAGACCTCCTGATAGGGCTTGCTCATCACACTGGTCAGCACATTCAGGCGCCCGCGATGGGGCATGCCGATGGCGATTTCCTTGACCCCCAGCGCGCCGCCCCGTTTGATGATCTGTTCAAGGGCCGCGATCAGTGATTCCCCGCCATCCAGGCCAAAGCGCTTGGTGCCGGTATATTTCTTTGCCAGAAAACCTTCAAAATGCTCCGCTTCGATCAGTTTGCCCAGAATTGCTTTCTTGCCTTCTTGGGTGAAGCTGATTTCCTTGTCTTCACCCTCGATGCGCTCCTGAATCCACAGCCGCTCTTCCGGGTTGGCAATATGCATATATTCGACGCCAATGGTGCCGCAATATGCCTTTTGCAAGATATCAAGAATTTGCCGCACGGTGGCGTATTGCAGCCCCAGCAGGCTATTGATGAAGATGGGCCGGTCCAAATCCGCTTCGCCAAAACCGTGGGCGGCGGGCTCCAGTTCAAGATGTTCGGCGGGCTTTACCAGGCCCAACGGATCGAGCGTTGCCTTCAGATGGCCGCGAATACGATAGGCGCGGATAAGCATGATCGCGCGGATCGAATCTTGTGCGCTGGAATTGACTTCCTCTTCGCTGGCGCCTGGTCTGCTGGAACGTATTTTCGCAGATATTTCAGATTCAAGCACCGTCCAGTCGCCATCCAGCGCGCTGACCAGTTCGCCATTGGCGATAGGGGGCCAGTCCGGGCGTTGCCATGCCGGTTGTGTTGGCCCGCTGCGATCTTCGCCGAGCGACGCAAAAAACTGACGCCAGCTGGCGTCAACGGATGTGGGATTGGCCTGATAATCGGCGTACAGCTTTTCGATAAAAGCGCCGTTGGCGCCAAACAGAAACGAACTTTGTTCAAGAATTTCGTTTTCACTTTCGCTTGCCATAATATTCCCCGCGGAGGTAGTCCGCATCCCTTTCTCTGACCCCATGATGGAAATTATCCGTTCAGCACCTGTTTCAGGGTAACACCAAGCGCGGCGGGTGAATCCGCCACTGTGATTCCCGCGCGGCGCATCGCTTCGATCTTGTCTTCCGCCCCGCCTTTGCCACCCGATATGATGGCGCCCGCGTGACCCATGCGGCGGCCCGGGGGCGCCGTACGCCCGGCAATAAAGCCAACCACGGGCTTCTTGACTTTGGAGCGCATCAGAAATTCTGCTGCTTCTTCCTCGGCAGAGCCGCCGATTTCGCCGATCATGATGATCGACTGGGTTTCATTATCGGCAAGAAACATTTCCAGACAGTCAATAAAATTAGTCCCCGCCACCGGATCGCCGCCGATACCGATGCACGTCGTTTGTCCCAACCCTACCGCGGTGGTCTGCGCTACAGCTTCATAGGTAAGTGTTCCTGAGCGGGAAACAATGCCCACACTGCCGCGCTTGTGAATATGCCCCGGCATGATGCCGATCTTGCATTCGCCCGGCGTGATGATGCCGGGGCAGTTGGGGCCGAT
>JAUSQH010000553.1 GCA_030652895.1 Alphaproteobacteria bacterium | reverse complement strand
ACAGGACATCTGGTGTTGTGTTCACTGCACACCAATGACGCCGCGGGCGCAGTTGCGCGGCTTACGGATATGGGCATTGAACCCTATTTGCTCGCATCAACCTTGCGCGGCGTTGTGGCGCAGCGCCTGGTGCGCAAGCTGTGTCCACATTGCCGGGTTGAGGATACGCTGGCGTTGCTGGCAGGGGATAATGGTTTGCCGCCCGGGACAAAAACCTGGCGTGCGGGCGGATGTCCCGCCTGTCGGCACACCGGCTATTCGGGGCGCACGGTGGTGGCCGAATATATTCCGGCCGATGAAATGTTGCAAAGCCTGATCCTGGCGCGCGCGGACAGCGCAGAAATTCAGCGCACTTTTATCGCCAGAGGAATGCAGACTTTATATTCAGACGGTTTGTCGAAAGTAGCCAATGGCGTTACCTCGCTGGAAGAAGTGATGCGGGTAAGCGCTGCATGACCACGTGGTGGCGATTTGCCCCGGCGCAGCAGGTGACGCGGCGTGATCTCGCGCTTTTTACCCGCTCTCTGGCGCGCCTGTTACAGGCCGGGCTGCCACTGGCCGATGCGGTGCGGCTGGCGGCGGCCGTTCCAGGCGGCGCCCTTGCGGCATTGTCGGATGATCTGTGTGCCGAAATAAGATCAGGGGCCGGCCTGGCACTGGCGTTGGAGCGCCACGATCCTGCAGAGCGGCCCGTCTTCGGCCGAGTGTACCGCGCTTTGGTAAGTGCGGCTGAGGCGGGGGGCGTTCTGGGACAAAGTCTCGATCGCCTGTCGGATTATACGGAGCGGGCAGAACAATTATCACAGTCGGTGCGTTCCGCGTTGGTATATCCGGCACTTCTTCTAGGGGCGGCGCTGGTGTCGCTGGTAGTGCTGCTGGTTTTTGTTGTGCCGCGTTTTGAAGCACTGTTTGCGGGATTGGGGCATGATGTGCCGTTGCTCACCCGCATGATCATTGGAGGTGCCGGGCTGTTGCGCAGCTATGGCTGGGTGCTGCTGGCTGGCGTTGCGGGGGGCATATTTTATTTGCGGCATAAGATCCAGGATTCGTTCTTTCGCGCAACGGTGGAGGCGCATGTGCTGCGCCTGCCGCGACTTGGGGCGATCTTCATGAAAGTAATTCTGGAACGAGTGGCGCGCAGTCTGTCGGAATTATTGCTGGCTGGCGTCAGCCTCCCGGATGCGTTGACATTTTCGGCAGCGGTGGCGGGTAATCATCTGTATCGGGATGGATTGTTGCGCGCGGGTGAACAGGTGCGCGAGGGTCAGTCCCTATCCGGGGCGCTGGCGCAACATGATTTGTTCCCGGAGTTGATGCTGCAGCTTGTCCGGGTGGGTGAGGAAAGCAGTGCGCTCGCAGATATGCTTGCGCATCTCGCCGATATTTATGCGATGGAGGTCGAGGCGAATGCCAAACGCCTGCTCGCATTGCTGGAGCCTGTGCTGATACTGCTGATCGGCGGTGTCATGGCCGTGGTGATCGTCGGGCTTATCGGAGCGATTACAGGCATCAATGATCTGGTGGTAAGATAGATTGGGGATAACCTTCATGCAGCAAAAGAAAAATATCTATCAAGGCGGCTTTACCCTGGTGGAGCTTCTGGTCGTGCTGGTTGTGCTTGGTCTGCTGATCGGTATTGTAGCGCCGCGCGCCATCGGATACCTGGGAGGCGCGCGATCAGATACGGCGCGCATTCAGATGGAAACATTTGGGGCCGCACTTGATCTGTACAGGCTGGATATGCGCAGATATCCCACGGCGGAAGCAGGCCTCAACGCACTGGTTGTTGCCCCGGCCGGAACAACGCGCTGGCGTGGCCCCTATCTGAACAAGCCGGAATTGCCACTGGACCCTTGGGACAACGCCTATGTGTATCAGTCGCCGGGGCCGGGTGGTGCGCCGTACCGGATTCTGTCGTATGGCGCAGATGGCAAAGAAGGCGGCGAAGACGAAGACGCGGATATCAGCGTGCCATGACCTGTTTTTTTGTAAACGGACAAAATACGAAAAGCGTGCGCGGGTTCACCCTGATCGAATTACTGGTGGTGCTGGTAATCCTCGCACTTGCCATGAGTATTGCCGCTCCCGTTTTGTTTGAGGCCGGCGACCGAGGGCGGCTGGATGGGGCGACGGTTGAGGTTTACAATGCCTTGCGCCGTGCTCGGTCCCAGGCCGTTACAAGTGGTAACCCGGTTACACTTGACGCGCGCCGTTTGATAAAAGATCGCGCAATAGAAATCGAAATCGCTTCGTCGGATGCGCCGCTTGCATTTTATCCGGACGGCAGCGCCACACCAGCCCGCCTCACATTGGCAATGGGTGCGCGACGGCGTATTATTTCTATCGACTGGCTTACCGGTCATGCCGCCCTTGCCCCGTAAGGCCCATAGTGCCGGCTTCGGGATGATCGAAGTGGTGGTGGCGTTCTTGCTGCTGTCGCTGTCGCTTGGGGTGTTACTGGGGGGGCTGACCGCTGGATTGCGAAGCTCGGACCGCGCGGCACTGGGGGGCATTGCGCTTCTCTACGCGGAATCACTCATGGCGGAAACCGGGATCAGCACTCCGCTTGAGCCCGGTGAAACCACTGGCGTCACCGATAGCGGATATGCCTGGAAGCGACAGATCAGCGCGATGCCGGATAGCAGCCCAACGACAGTGACGCCATTTGCGGTCGCCATATCGGTTACACCGCCAGACAATGGCGCGCCGGTCCGGCTGATGACATTGCGTCTTGCCGACAAGCCGGTGGCCCGCCCATGAGCCGCGACAACCGCCAGGCGGGGTTCACCCTGATTGAATTACTGGTCGGCCTTGCATTGCTGGGTTTGATGATGACGCTGATTGGCCTGGCTCTGCCATTGGCAATGACAGGTGCAGAGCGCACAAGGGTGCTGAGCGAGGAAGTAAGTGCGGTGCAAACCGCGCAGCATTTGTTGCGGCGGCAAATCGGTGAAATGCCCGCCTTTGTTACCCAGGACGGCTACACCCAAGGGGTGGTGTTTTCCGGCAAGGCGGACGCCATGCGTTTTGTGGCCGCCCCCGTTGCAGCCCAGAGGCGGGGAGGACCGGAATTTGTTGATTTATCTGTGGCGCAAACCGGCGCCGCTTCCCGGTTGATTTATTCAGCCGGGGACGAGAAGCGCGATCTGGTTGCAAATGCGCAAAGCATTCGCTTTTCCTATTATGGCCCGCGCAGGCGGGCAGGCGTCCCGGAATGGCAGGATAGTTGGAAAGATACATCGCGATTGCCTTCGCTTGTCCGCATACAGGTTCGGCCCAAAGCGGGCTCTTTACCGTGGCCGGATCTGGTGATTGCACTTATGGCGGGGCCGTCACCCCTATGAAATCTCGCGAAAACGGCATGGCTCTGATGATCGCAGTATGGGCAGTGATCATAATCGGCGCATTTGTCGCCGGAATGGTCGCCACGGGGGGTAGTGATGCGGCCATCACCGCCAACCGGATTGACGCGGCGCGGGCGCGGCACCTGGCCAACGCGGGGGTGAACCGTGCGATTGTGGCGCTGGCCGACCCGGCATTGCGGGAAAAGCTGCCATTGGCACAGATGTTCGCCGTGCGGCTTGAGGACGAAGCAGAAATAGAAGTGATAGTGCGGGATTCATGCGGGGCGATTGATCTCAATTGGGCACCGTCTGCTTTGTTGCGCGCCTATGGTGTGTCCGCGGGAATGAAACCGGCTGCCGCGGAGCGTTTTGCGCAGGCCATAGTAACACGTCAGCAGACGGTGCTTGGCGCGGAAGTGGCCGATTTGAACGCGGGCCCCTGGCAAAGCCTGGATCAGTTGGCGGATTTACCTGATATGGACAGTACCCTGCTTCAAGGCCTGCGGTCTGGTCTGACAATAAACTGCCGGGAGGCAGGGGCCGATCCGGATATGGCAGGCGTCAACGTCAAACGCGCGCTTGGCCTGGCAGGCATCGGCGGCAGCCGGTCACACAAATTGGCCTATGAAATAGAGGTGAAAGCCAGCCTTCCATCCGGGGCCAAAGCAACGGTTCAGGTGGCAATCTGGCTTTCACGCGAACCCGGTCCGCCTTATTATTACGTTACGGGCTGGCGCACCCAATAAAACAGCGCGCGACCAATATTGACAAATTTACCTTCTGCTCACCATTTAACGCTAGATTCAGCATTATGCCGCTGTGACGCGTCCGGCGTTGCCGCCATGTCTTTTTGTCTGAGGTCGCCATGGCTAGTTCATCTGTCGCCAACCCAAACATAGCCCCCAAAATAGCATTGGCCGGTTGCGGGTACTGGGGTAAAAACCTTGCCCGAGTGCTGGCGGAAAAGAATGTGCTTGGCGCTATTGTCGACCCGGCTCCGGAGGCTAAGGCGCTCGCCCGGAAATATGGTGTTCTGCAAATGGATGATATGGAGGCTGTATTGGCGCGGGCCGATTTCACAGCTTGCGTTATCGCCACTCCGGCGGAAACCCATTATGAACTGGCGCGCGACGTGCTGTGGGCGGGCAAGGATGTGTTCGTTGAAAAACCCGTCGCACTGGAGACGGCGGACGCCGAGGAACTTGCCGCACTGGCGCTTGCGCGTGGCCGTGTTCTGATGGTCGGTCATTTATTACAGTATCATCCTGCGTTTTTGCGTCTGAAGCAGATGGTGGATAACGGCGATATCGGACAATTGCGTTATGTCTATTCCAACCGGCTGAACATGGGCAAGTTGCGGCGCGAAGAAAATGTGCTGTGGAGTTTTGCGCCCCATGATCTGTCGATGATACTCGCGTTGGCAGGCGAAATGCCGGAGCGGGTATGGGCGACGGGTCAGGCCTTCCTGAACAAGCGCATCGCCGATACCACCATGACGCACCTGGAATTCCGTTCAGGACTTAACAGTCATATCTATGTGTCCTGGCTGCACCCGATCAAGGAGCAGCGGCTGGTCGTGATTGGTGATCGTGGCATGCTGCTGTTCGATGATGCGCAGCCCTGGCAGGGTAAGCTGATGCATTACAAACATGCGGTGGAATGGAAGGACGGCATTCCGGTGGCGGCAAAGGCGGATGGGGTGCCAGTTCCACTGGAAGAAACCGAGCCGCTGGGAGCAGAGATAGATCATTTTCTGCACAGCATGGCCACCCGTGCGGCGCCGCGCACCGATGCGAACGAAGCCATCCGTGTACTGCGTGTTCTCAATGCGGCGCAGTCTTCGATGGAAAGCGGTGACGTCGTGAATTTTGGCGCAAAAACGCACCGCCCGCCTGCAGGCAATTATTTCGTGCATGAGACAGCGGCGGTGGACGCCAATGTGACGATCGGCGCGGGCACCAAGATCTGGCATTTCTCGCACATTCTGGGCAATAGCCGCATCGGCGAGAACTGCGTGTTCGGGCAGAACTGCTCGGTTGGTCCCGATGTAGTGATCGGCAATGGCTGCAAGTTTCAGAACAATGTATCGGTATTCAAGGGCGTGACACTTGAAGACGATGTGTTTTGCGGACCCAGTATGGTGTTTACCAATGTGCTGACACCGCGTGCGCATATTGAACGCAAGGACGAATTCTCCCGCACTCTGGTGCGCCGCGGAGCGAGCATCGGCGCCAATGCGACCATTATTTGCGGTAACGAAATAGGCGCCTATGCGATGATTGGCGCTGGCGCGGTGGTAACCGGCGATGTCCCCGCCCATGCCCTGATGATCGGCGCCCCGGCGCGGCGCGTCGGTTGGGTCAGCCATAGTGGCGAACGTCTGGATGCGGATCTTGTGTGTCCGCGTACAGGGGAACGGTATGTGGAATCCCCGGGCGGTCTGCAACTGCTGGCAGCGCCGGGCGTGCCGCGCAACGCTGTGCCCCAATGATGGGCGCGCCCGTCGCCTTTATTGATCTTCAGGCCCAATACCGTCGGCTAAAACCGCAAATTGACGCGCGCATGCATGCGGTGCTGGACCACGGCCAGTTTATCCTGGGGCCAGAGGTGGCCGAGTTCGAGCGTGCCCTGGGAGAATATACCGGCGGTGCGCATGTGGTTGGTGTCTCGAACGGCACCGATGCGCTGATGATGGCGCTGATGGCCCACGGCATCGGTCCTGGCGACGCGGTGTATGTGCCAAGCTTTACCTTTACCGCCACCGCGGAAGCCGTATTGATGCTGGGCGCGACGCCCGTGTTTGTCGATGTCCTGGAGGATACCTGCAATCTGGATGTGGAGGATCTGAAACGCGCGATCGTTCAAACGCAGGGGCTGCGCCCAAAGGCGGTGATTGCGGTGGATCTGTTTGGATTGCCAGCCGATTACGGGCGGATATGCGACGTGGCTGCCGCCCATGATATGCAGGTGATTGCGGATGCGGCGCAAAGCCTGTCCGGCGCCATTGACGGTGTACGTGTCGGCAAGCTGGCGCCCCTGACGGCAACCAGTTTTTTCCCCGCCAAACCACTGGGCTGCTTCGGGGATGGCGGCGCGCTGTTTACGTCTGACCCGGAAATGGCCGAAAAGCTGCGCTCTATTCGCGGGCATGGAACCGGCAAAGCGAAATATGATATTATCCGTATCGGTATGAATGCCCGTCTGGATACGCTGCAGGCCGCTATATTGCTGGTTAAACTGACCGTTCTGGAAGAAGAGCGCAACAATCGTGAAAAACTGAGCCTGTACTATGATTCCCGCCTGTCGAATGTGATCTCCGCGCTCGCCCGGCCAGCTGGCTATCAGTCCGCCTGGGCGCAATATACGATAAAGCTAGAGCATCGTGACCACGTACAGGCGGCGCTGTCGCAATCGGGTATCCCCACGCAAATCTATTATCCGCGCCCAATGCATTTGCAGCCAGCCTACGCTGCTTATGGCGGCGGCGAGGGGGCATTGCCGGTCAGTGAAAATTTATCACGCCGTGTCTTGAGTTTACCCATGCATCCCTATATGCCGGAAGAGGTAGCGGCGCGTATCTGCGACGCGGTATGCGCGGCGGTTGGAGCAGGGGAAAGACCATGAACGGGCAGGAGGCCAGTCTCCATCAGCGGCTCGCCAGAAAAATTGAGGCCCGCGAGGCGGTCATAGGCATTATCGGCCTTGGCTATGTGGGGCTTCCGCTGGCGCATGCGGTTCATGGCGCGGGTTTTCGTATTCTTGGCTTTGACGTTGCGTCGGATAAAGTGGCGATGTTCAATCAGGGCGTTTCGCCCATCGGCAGCGTATCCAGCGAAGCCCTTACCGACATGACGCGCAATGACCGTTTCCGGGCGACGGATGATTTCTCCCGGCTGGGCGAACCGGACATCATTCTGATCTGCGTGCCGACGCCGCTGGACGCGCATCGCGAACCGGACATGACCTATATCGTCAACAGCGTCGAGGCGATCGCGAAGTGTCTGCGGCCAGGCCAGCTTGTGGTGCTGGAATCCACCACCTATCCCGGTACGACGGAGGAGGTCATGCGCCCAGTCCTGGAGCGCGGCGGACTGCGTTCGGGGCAGGATTTCTTTCTGGCCTATTCGCCGGAACGTGAAGACCCCGGAAATCCGCAATATAAAACGTCCGGCATTCCAAAAGTTGTTGGCGGCGATGGCGAGGCGGCGTTGCAGCTTGCCTGCGCCTTTTATGCGGTGTTCGTGCCCAGCGTGGTTCCCGTTTCCAACACCGCCACAGCGGAAGCCGTGAAGCTGATGGAAAATATATTCCGTTCCGTGAACATCGCGCTGGTGAACGAACTGAAGCACGTCTATGGCCGCATGGGCATCAATATCTGGGAAGTGATTGAGGCGGCGAAAACCAAACCGTTTGGATTTATGCCGTTCTATCCGGGGCCGGGCCTGGGCGGTCACTGTATTCCGATCGACCCGTTTTACCTGACCTGGAAGGCGCGCGAATATGATGTGCCGACCCGCTTTATCGAGCTTGCGGGCGAGATCAACAGCCGCGCGCCCTATCAGGTCATTGACCGTCTGGTGCGCGAATTAAGTGACCGCAAGGCAAAAAGCGCACGTAACGCGCGTATTTTGATGTTGGGCGTCGCCTACAAAAAGAATGTCGAGGATATGCGCGAATCCCCCGCGCTTGTCCTGATGCAGGAGCTTGAAGACCGGGGTGCCAGCGTCGATTATTACGACCCATTTGTGCCGCGCCTTGCCGAAACCCGTGCGCATCCGCGCCTGGCTGGCCGCGCATGCGTTGAATGGCATCTGGATAATTTCTGCGGCTATTATGATGTGGCGTTGATCTGCACCGATCATGATGGCGTCGATTATGCCGGCCTGGTTGGGGCGATTGATCTGGTGATCGACACGCGAAACGCGACGAAGGACGTGACACTAGGCCGCGGGCGTATCGTGCTCGCCTGAACTACGTCGCCAGCCAGATTTGCAGCCGCTTCGCCGCTTCCGCCATTACCGCCGTCGATCCGGCAAATGAAAACCGCAGGAAAAGATGACCATTTGCCGGGTCAAAATCAGTTCCCGGCGTGGCGGCCACTCCGGTTTCGGCCAGCATCCGGCGGCAGAACTGTTCGCTGTCCTGCGTTAAGTGCGAAACATCTGCATACAGATAAAATGCGCCGTCGGCGGGAGCAAAGCGACTGATTCCCGCCTTTGGCAGTTCGCGCAGCAACAGTTCCCGGTTGGCGGCGTAAACATCAATGTTGCGTTTCAGCTCTGCATGACACTCAAAGGCCGCCAGCGCCGCATGTTGCGACAGGGTCGGGGGTGATATGAACAGGTTCTGACTGATGCGCTCCACCGCGCGCAGCATCGGTTCGGGTACAATCATCCAGCCAAGACGCCAGCCAGTCATTGAAAAATATTTTGAAAAGCTGTTGATGATGATGGCGTCCGGATCAAAGGCGAGTGCGGTGTGTGCCGTCTTGCCGTAGGTTATGCCGTGATAGATTTCATCAGATATCAGCACCATGTTTTGCGTGCGGCAATGAGCGGCGAGCGCCTGGAATTGCGCCTCATCAATCATTGACCCCGTGGGGTTGGCCGGACTGGCAACGAGAAGCCCGTCAAGCGGCGCATCGCGCGCCGCCAGAACCAGCTGTTCGGGCGTCGGCTGAAACCCGGTATCCGACGTGCACGGAATAAGAACCGGCTCGATGTTCAACACCTGCAAGATATTGCGATAGGCGGGGTACCCCGGTGATGCGATCGCCACCCGGCTACCGGGATCAAACAGGGCCAGAAACGACAGCAGGAACGCAGCGGAAGAACCGGTCGTGACCACTATCCGCTCATACGGAATAGTAATCCCGTACTGCTCGGTATAATGCCGGGCGATGCGCTGGCGTAATTCCGGCAGCCCGAGCGCCAGCGTATACCCGATCCGGTCATCGTCCAGCGCCCGCTTTGCCGCCTCCAGAACAGCTATGGGCGCACTTGTCGATGGCTGTCCCACCTCCAGATGCAGCACATCACCACCCGCCACCTCGCGCGCGGCCGCGGC
>JAUSQH010000547.1 GCA_030652895.1 Alphaproteobacteria bacterium | reverse complement strand
ATCACGCCCTTGGGCATGCCCGTGGTCCCGCCCGTATAGATAAACAGCATGTCCTTGCCGGAGCGCTCTATGCCCAGTTTGCCGCCATCGCCAGTGTTTGCCAGTGTTTCAAATGATACGGCGAAATCCGCCACATCCGCGTCAAGCCGGTCGTCGGGGGGTACTTCAACCCACAGCCTGACACCGGGCAATCGCGCGCGCAGGGCCCGCACCTGTTCGCGGAACTCAGCGCTGTACACAACAACGCGCGAATCCGAATTATCCAGAATGTACCAAAGCTCCTCGTCCAGATAGCGGAAATTGACATTCACATGCACCAGCCGCGCCTTGAACGCCGCCGTATAGGCCTCGACATAGGCGGGCGTGTTTCGCATGTAATGGGCGACCTTGTCGCCGGTTGCCACCCCGGCCGCCAGAAAATGGCGCGCCAGACGGTTGGTGCGGGTCATGAAATCACCCCAGCCAATAACCCGGCCTTCGCTGCCGCCGGGTCCCGCATGAATAAGCGCTGGCGTTTCCGGCGGTGTCTTATCTGCGATCGCTTCGAAAATATCGGCGTAATTCCAGGCCATCAATTGACTCTCCCTGCTACTCATTATTACTGCCGTTTAAAACACGGCATTCCACCCTCAGCCGGGCCGACGGCGCATAATCTATTATAAGATATTCGCAGTTTCTATAACAATCGCGCCCAGATCGCCCGATCCTTACTGATATTTCAATTTCGTGCACACTGGCAAAAAGTATATGGCTAAGGGCGCATATCTGTTTTCAATTCAGACCTCTTGAACTGCTGAAATGCCGGCATAGTATGGCAGCCCGTCCGCGCATAATTGCTGTGATCCCAATGTGGACCATCATTCATGGAGGAATATATGCCGACTAATCTGGAAAAGCAGACAGCACAGGCGATCATCAACATCTTCGAAACAGGGCGCATATTGGGCGACTATGGCATGGTCACCTTGCTTAGGAACGACACAGGCCAGCTCACCTACGGACGCTCGCAGACAACGCTTACGAGCGGCAATCTTTATTTGCTCGTCAAAGACTATTGCGAGATCCCGGACGCGGACTTTGGTGAGCAGTTGCATCCCTATCTCACTGCGCTCAAGCGCCACGATGCCGCTCTGAATACGGATGTGGCGTTTCGGGGGCTGCTCAAACAGGCAGGTGATGATCCGGTCATGCAGAGCTGTCAGGACGCCTTTTTCGACCGGGTTTACTGGACCCCTGCCGTTCTGGCCGCCAATAGTACCGGCGTTGCTTCGCCTTTGGGCGTCGCCGTCGTTTATGACAGTGTCGTGCATGGATCCTGGCGCCTGATGCGCGACCGCACGCTACAAAACTATGGTAACGCGGGCGATAAAGGGGAACAGGGATGGGTTTCAAACTATGTCGCGACGCGCCGGGCCTGGCTTGCGGGTCATTCCAATGATCTCCTGCATAAAACAGTTTACCGCATGGACGCGTTCAATCAGCTCATCGCCACTGACAAATGGCAGTTGCCCTTTCCGCTCATCGTCCGTGGCCGGACAATTGACGAGGCGGCCCTTCTTGGCGGCGCAGCCATCCGCGTTTCAGCGCAAATTGCCGAGGAGCGCAATCTCATGCTAAAGACGCCGTTTCTTCAGGGTTCGGACGTCAAGGCGTTGCAGGACGCACTTGTCAAAGCCGGCGCGGAGTTAGAAGCGGACGGGATATTCGGCCCCGCAACCCAAAAAGCCGTTGCCGCATTCCAGCAAAAGCGCAATCTCAAAAGCGACGGGATAGCAGGACCGGCAACACGCGCGGCCCTTGGCCTGTAGCAGGCAATGTCTACAGATCGCCTATTGATCGCGTTGACGCACACGCTATTCTCTCATTGTCAGTGCCCGGTTTATCCGGGCACTGACCCCATGGGCGTAGAGACGCTTCAATACGATCAGAAAATGGTCTGATCACACCCCGTCGAGCATTTCGATTTCAGGCGCGCCCGCGAGACAGGCACCCATTTTTTTGAAGCCCGCCTGAAAATGGGCCGAGCCCATATGGGTATCCACCGCCGCCTGATCCTTGTAGTTTTCAAGCACCACATAGAGCTGCGGATCGGTTTTTGATTTGTGCAGGGCGTAGAAGTTACAGCCCGGCTCATTTTTGCGGGTGGCGCTGGCCAGTTCGGCAAACACCCCCTCAAACTCGGCATTCTTGCCTGCCGCCACTTTTATCTTCGCCACGATTCCTATCGTCATATTTACGTTTCCTTGCTGGTTATTGTCATGATTTGGCTGCCCGTATTCTAGACGCCGTCGAGCAGTTCAACCTCGGGCGCACCGGCCATGCAGGCGCCCATTTTCTTGCCACCTTCCTTGAAGTGCGGATATTCGCGGTGCGCCGCAAAGGCCGCCGCGTCCTTGTAGTTTTCCAGCACGACATACAGCAGCGGGTCGGTCTTTGATTTATGCAGGGCGTAGAAATTATTGCCCGGCTCGTTTTCGCGCACGGCGGCGGCCAGATCGGCGAAAACTTTTTCAAACTCGGCGTTCTTCCCGTCCTGGATTTTGATCTTGGCTATGACACCTAGGCTCATGGTTTCTTCTCCCTGCTGGTTTGGACATTTATCATAGTCTTATTTTGGACCAGACCCGTTTCAATCACAATGGGGTTTGTTACAGCGCCAGATCCTCCTTCAATGTCTTTGACGCCAGCCAGAAATGCGCCGCCGACCAGATATGCGCCAGGGAGACGCACAGCAGCGCATAGCGCAGCGAATCCACACCATATAGCGGATGCAGCAGGTCGCTGAGAATCCCAACCAGTTGCGGCCCGAGGCCCATGCCGATGAAACTGCTCATAAACAGCAGCATGGCGGCGGCCATGGCGCGCATCTTGAGGGGCGCCAGCGCCTGCGCCATGGCGAACACCGGGCCATGATAGAGATTGGCGAAAATGATCGGCACCACAAACCAGGCAAGTGTCGCAAATGACGTGGAGGAAAGATAAATCCCAAAACTGAATGGTACGGCAAGCAGACCGCCAAGCCCTGGTATCCATAATTGCCAGCGAATATTTGTTTTCGCCAAATGATCCGCCAGATACCCCCCACCCACCGTGCCAATGACCCCGCCAATACCCAGGATAAGCGCCAGCGACGTGCCAACCTCGCCACTGGTCATATGATAGCTGCGATGCAAAAAGCTTGGCACCCATATCAGGACGCCATATCCAGCGATCGCCTGAATGCCGATCGCAACCACCAAATGACGGAAGGATTTGCGTTTCCACATTGTGTTGGCGACTTCGGACAGGGGCGGGTGTTCGGTTTTTGCGGCACTGGATTTTCCATCGGCATGGCCACGGGGTGGCTCACGCAAGCTCAGGCGCACCAGCACCGAGAGTAAAATACCCGGCACGCCAACAGCCATGAAAGCGACGCGCCAGCCATATAACTGCTCCAGCCAGCCGCCAACCGCAAAACCGATCATGATGCCAATGGGAATGCCCAGCGAATAAACCGCCAGCGCCGAACTGCGGGTTTCCAGCGGCACATAATCCGCGATCAGCGAATGCGACGAGGGCCCGCTGCCCGCCTCGCCCACACCCACCAGAATGCGCGCCGCCAACAATTGCCAGAAATTCTGCGCCAGCCCGCACAACGCGGTCATAAAGCTCCATAACGCCACGCTGATGGAAATAATATTCACCCGCGACCTTTTGTCCGCCAGGCGCGCGATGGGAATACCCAGGGTCGCATAAAACAGGGCGAAAGCAATGCCGGACAAAAATCCCAGCGCAGTGTCGGAAAGCTGCATTTCCTCCTTGATCGGCTGCATCAGGATCGAGAGAATTTGGCGGTCGATCAGGTTAACAGCGTAGACAATCGTCAGCACACCAATGACGTAACGTATATAGGGTCGGCTGAAATGCACCGCCGGTTCATGTTCTGGTGTTAGCGCTGCGCTGGCGGCGCCATCTTCGTCAATGCTGGCCATGCGTTCCCCTGCACATTATTATTGGCGCGCGGTTGCGGGATGTTATTTTCTGAAGTTTAGCGCTGTTCGTCATGCCGCCTCCAGGACGGCCGCACGGCTGAAGTCGTCGCGCACCACGCGCCCGGCAACCATGAAAAATGCCGCTGCGCCAAAATACGCCATGCAGACGCTCAGGATCGCGTAGCGTAGCGCATCATCGCCAAACGCCGGATTCAACTGATCACTTAAAATACCCACCACCTGGGGCCCCAGGCCAAGACCGATAATATTAATCGCAAACAACAGCAGGGCGCTGGCGATAGCGCGCATGCGCACCGGGGACAAGGTTTGTGTCACGGCAAAACCCGGCCCCAGATAGGCATTGACCGCAATGCTCTGCAGTAAAACAAACACCATCACACTGGCCTGAAGATCAGACAGTAAAACGCCAAACGAGAGCAGCGCGCCAAGCAGACTGCCAATCGCAGGCAACCATAACTGCCACCCAATATTGCGCCTGGAAAAGCGGTCCGCGAAATATCCGCCGCCGATCGAACCAATCGCACCGCCCACGCCGATAGTCATCGCCAGCCAGAAGCCGATATCGCCGCTGCTCATCTGATGGCTGCGCGAAAGAAAACTTGGCAGCCATTGAATGAGGCCATAGCCCGCGAACGCCTGCAATGCGCAGGCAATGCAAAGTAAACGGAACGTGCGGATGCTCCGCATATGCTGCGCCACCTGTTTTATCGATGGCTGATCCACATGCACGATCTGGGCTTGCGTCTGGGAATGGCCGCGCTTTGGTTCGCGCACCGTGAAGCGC
This sequence comes from Alphaproteobacteria bacterium, assembly GCA_030652895.1. GTDB lineage: Bacteria > Pseudomonadota > Alphaproteobacteria > UBA11222 > UBA11222 > UBA11222. The sequence continues at coordinate 674 of JAUSQH010000547.1, read as the reverse complement.
AAAATCACCGCCAGCAACAATCCAGGGACGCCCGCCACAAGAAAGGCCGTCCGCCAGCCATAATTTTGATCCAGCCAGCCGCCAACCTGAAACCCCACCATCAAACCGATAGGAACCCCAAGCGCAAACACGCCCAGCGCCGTGGCGCGATTTTGCACCGGCACATAATCAGCAATCAGCGAATGGGACGAAGGGCTGCCACCCGCCTCGCCGATGCCAACGCCGATGCGCGCGGCCAGCAATTGCCAGAAATTAGCCGCCATGCCGGAAAGCACCGTCATAAAGCTCCAGATGCTCAGGCAGATGGTAATGAGATTGACCCGCGAATATTGATCCGCCAGACGGGCGATGGGAATGCCCAGGGTCGCATAAAACAACGCAAAGGCCACACCGGACAGAAAGCCCAGCTGTGTATCGCTAAGCTGCATTTCCTCCTTGATCGGCTGCATCAGGATCGACAGGATTTGCCGGTCCATGAAATTGAAAATATAGACGACCGTCAGGATACCGATGACATATCGGACATAAGACTTGCTATATTGAACCGCCGGAGCACGCTCCGGCGTAATCATTGGCGCAGGAATTTTGTCGTCTATATTGGCCATCGCGTCACCCCATTATTGTTATTATTTGCAGATGGCGTACTCAGTACGCGGCGCTATTTCTTTTTGCGC
>JAUSQH010000546.1 GCA_030652895.1 Alphaproteobacteria bacterium | reverse complement strand
GAATATTCAGGCGCCATTTACCACCTCACTGCGCGCGACAATGCGCGGCAGGAGATTTTTCTGGATACTGCGGACAGGAAGCTGTTTCTGGATTGCCTGGCCGAGGTGGTGGCGCGGTTTGGCTGGCTGTGCCACGCTTATTGCCTGATGGACAATCACTATCATCTTCTGGTTGAGACCCCCGGCGCCAATCTGTCGCACGGCATGCGGCAGTTGAACGGGGTCTATACCCAGCGCTTCAACCGCCGCCACCAGCGCGCGGGGCACGTGTTTCAGGGGCGCTACAAGGCCATTGTGGTGGAGCGCGACAGCCATCTGCTGGAACTGTGCCGCTATGTGGTGCTGAACCCGCACCGCGCCGGAATGGTACGCAATGTCGCGCGGTATAAATGGAGTTCCTATCCCGCTACCATCGGCGCCGCGCCCTGCCCGGAGTGGCTCAGCACCGACTGGCTGCTGGCGCAGTTCGCCAGGCGCCCCTCGGTTGCGCGCAAACGTTACGCGGATTTTGTGGCGCAAGGTGTCGCCCAACCGTCGCCCTGGGCCGGTCTGCGCGCACAGGTGCTGTTAGGCACAGAGCGTTTTGTGGAGAAGATGCGTCCACTGCTGGAAGACGCACACGCCGTGACGAAACTCCCCCGCGCGCAACGCCGGCCGTCGCGGCCCAGCCTCAAGGCGCTGTTCGCAGGGCGGGCGCGGAAAGATAAAATTCCGCGCGACGCCGCCATAAGAAAAGCCCTGGAGCATGGCTACACCATGGCGTCCATCGCGGCGCATGCCGGACTGCACCATTCAACCGTCAGCAAGATCATTAAAGGCGTACGGTAAAACCGTCATGTTATGACCTGACCTCCTGCCCGTGCTTCCTTATTGCTGGCGCGCGAGTATGAGGCTAGCATGGTCAACGGCCCATTTTGATTTCGGCGGCGCATGTTTTCGTACGCGCGCGTGACAGGCTCAAAACGGGCGCGTTCACTTCATTCTAAGTATTTGGAGGGTTGATATGGCTTGGGAAATACCTGCCGGCGGACCAAAAACGACGAACGAAGCTTTTGCCTATATCGGCAAACTTGCCAATGGCGCCACCGTCGATGACCTGAAAATTTTGGCGCTGGTAGAGGCGGTGGGGCAGAAGCTGTACGACGACATCGCCAGCCGCACGCAACACCCCGAGGTTAAGAAGGCGCTTCTGGCCAATGGCCGCGAAGAACTGGGCCACGCCCACCGGGTCAGCAAAGCCATCGAGATTTTAACGGGCGAACCTTTCCCCATTCCCGACATCGATAACAACCCCCTGTTTACCGGGATTACGCCCATGCCCGTCACGAAGGCCGCCTTTGAAGGCCTCGTCAAGGCAGAGTTCTCTGGTGGTGATCTCTATGACGGCATTGCTTCAGGCTTTGACAATCCCGAGGTGGTGGCTCTGCTGAAGCAGAATGGCAAAGAAGAGGTTCTGCACGGACGCCGCGTTCAGCAGGTTATAGAATTGCTCGCTGATTAACGGGGCGCAAAAAGGGGTCCGGTTGAGGCGCCCCCATTTTCTCTTTTCTCGTTCCCATCTTGTCATAAAATATAATATATTGGATTTTATTAATCCGAGGGAATAGAGGAAATAAAAGTGAAGCCCAGTAGAGCATGCGTTATGTTTGTGTCTGACAACGAAAATTGTTCATTGGAGTTCGTAACCATACTGAACACACTCGGTCCCTATGAATGTGCCGTCGTAAGTTGGACAGATGCGTGGGCTCAGGTGACTCAAAAAAACTGATATTTTAGTCGCCGATTATGTGCACGATATATTCTTGCCATCTTCGGCGGAACTGCTCGGAAAGTGCAGACGCCAAGGCATTCCCATGGTGGCGGCGCTTTCAGACAGGGCGTCAAAAATAGCCGCGGTCTTCCAGGCGGGATTTAGGGACTATATCAGCTATCCCTTCATAGCAGCCGAAATCAATATCCGCATAAATGGAATATGGGCCGTACAGCCTGCCGGCAGTGAGCATGCCGCCAGCAAAGGCATAGATCCGGCTCCTGAACACAGATTTTCCCTGCCGCACGAACCGACGGCGCAGGAAATAGCACTCGTTACAGCGACGTGTGCATTCCTGCTAAAAGACATTTCCATTCGCCGGAACCTGGACTATTTCGCCCGTCGCGCGGGCGCCAACCGCAACTCTCTTGCCCGCGCTTTCAAGCACGTCCATGGCAAGGGAGTATACGCATGGTTGCGTGAGCAAAGAATGGTTGCCGCCGCCAAATTACTCACCACCACTGATCTTTCGGTCCAGGAGATCAGTTTTAATGTGGGCTATGAAGACTCCGGCAATTTCTCCACTTCATTCAGGCAGTTGTACGGCGTGTCCCCTCGCTCCTACCGCAAGTTTATGAGGGAATCAAAGATATAAGTGATGATATCAAAAGTTGCATTAAATTAACCATGCATACTCAAGGTAGCAAGCAACCAGGTTGCTCGCCGGGTCTCTCAAGTGATCACGAAAACGGTGACACCGGACAGGCCGACTTTTGGAAAACACATCAAAAACAGGAGCATCACAATGGCACTCTATATCTTTGAAAGGGCGATCGGCACGCTTGATACAAACAAGGTCAAGGAGATTTTACGTCGTGCCGGTGAAGACGTGGGTCATCCCGACGACTACGACCCCGCGGACTATACCTATACAGAAATAAATTCAAAATCGGTGTCCGCAGATGGCCCAGGATCAATGGCGGTCAACAAGCTTGAAAAGGCGGCAACCGAACTTGGGTTCAAGAAAGTGACTGTCACGCATTTGGATGCAGATGCAAAGGTTTCGGAGAAGACGATGGCTAGAGTTCCCCGCACTGCTGACAACCCCCTTGGCGCCACGAGTTATGGGGTAACGATTATTATGCCCCAAGCAACGGTTGAGGCACTCTCGACAGGCACTTATTCCCTTTACGCTTTCAAGGCGGTCCAAACCAATGCGGGCGGCGGCGTGCCATTAGTCTGGTTTAAATCCGACGACTTTGGCTTAAACACCGATGTTTCCTGGGAAATTCAATATCAGGCCTATACGTCTCGATCACAGATCGTCCCTAACGGCCAGATAACCGGGCTCAGCTCCTATGCGGCTGACCTTGGCCAGAAGCTGGAAGTGCAGACACCTCAGGGAACTGGAAATGTGGTAGCAGGCACAGAAGGTAACATTTCAATTGAAAACCTGACGAGCTCGCCAATGACTTGCGGCATTTCGGAAGTCGTAGGTGGCATCGCAGAACCGCTTTGCGCCTTCCCGCTTTACGGAAACGGGCTGGACGCAATGGTGCCGATTCAGAAAGTCATGCTCACATTCTCCACCAAAACGGTGAATACGGGTACGGTCATCGAAAAGGCCTATAGCCAGAGCATTTTGATCGACCTGACGTCAGCAACACACCGTGAGGTTGCCTTTGACATCAATGAAGGTTGGTCCTGGGGCGGTTTCAGCTGGGGTGCCGCAATTCGGCCATCAACAAATGTTGTGCCTATCTTGATTGAGGGCGGCGACAGCTTCAAAAGCCATGCGATTACCATGCTCGGCTAGGTGTCGCGTTTTGGCGGGACGGCGCCCCTTGCCTCCCGCCAACACCCTGCGGGCCATCCGTTGGATTACACCCCTGTTCTTCGGATGGCCTTCACTGTGAAGCAGATACACTGCATACACTCTGCAATATGTGAATTAGAAATGTACCGGTACGAAAATGGTTGCCGCCCCTAACTATCAAGTCGACATTTCACTGGATTCCACCACTGTCAGCGCACTCATCGATGGGGGCTATTTTCTCTATACAATGTTCGCCATTGAAATGACAGATGGAGCGGCGCGACCAACAATCTTTTCCGGCACACAAAACGTAATGGCGAATATGACCGTAGAATGGCTTGCTGCCGTATCCGCCTACACATCCGCCAGTGTAATCACCAACGGCGGCCCGATCCGCATTGGGTATGAAACCCAGATCAGCGACGGTGAAACATTCGAGGTGGCGGCGGGCGGTGGGGGGGACGTAAAGGCAGCGGGACCCGCATCACAAATTACCGTTACCAATACCACCCAAACACAATTCACATCCGGATTTGCACGGCCCAATGCTGGAAAATCCGTCCCAATTTTTGCTGTTCCGCTTTACGGCAATCAAACCAATGTTGCATCTGCGTCACCCAAGATATTACTTAATTTCTCAACCAAGAAATTTGAGCCCGGCACGGCAGTGCAAAGCTTTCTCCCAACTTCCACAACACTGGCGGTATACAGCCCTTCTTTGCTAGTGACAGCGACGGACAGCGGAACGCGGCAAGTGGCTTACGACATAAATGCGGGGTGGAATTGGGGCGACTATATTTGGGCCGAAGAAATAAGCGCCAACGCTGATTTGGAAAAAGTACTGATCGAAACCGGATGACGTCGCTGGACCGCTGGAAGTTGGAAGTTGGATTTTTCCACCTTTTTTTTATGACGGCGCGGCTTGCCCCGCCGCCGAGATATAAAAAACAAAAACGGGGCCGCCTCACACTGAGACACCCCCGTTTTCTCCGGACTTGTTATCCGTTTTTTTTGTTCCCCAACGTTAATTCTGGAACAGCGAGAGAATCTGCTGTGGCCGGCTATTGGCAATTTGCAGCGCCTGTGTGCTGAGCTGCTGCTGAATTTGCACAGATTGCAGGCGTGCGCTCTCTCGGCCTAAATCCGCATCAACCAGACTGCCAATGCCGATGGTGAGCGAGTCCTGCAATTTGGTGATAAAGCTGGAATGTGTTTCCAGACGCAAAGAGCTTCCGCCCAAAGAGGCCAGGGCGCCGGTGACCGTTTGCAATATGGTGCTCAACGAGGTCACTTCCGCCTGCGCCGCGGCAAGGGTTGCAACGTTCGTAAACACCCCAGTCGTAACCGCCTTGATATTTATTGCCGGCACATTGATCGACAGCGAGGGGCTGGCGGTAGGTTCCGCCAAAACATTCAGATCATCTGTCGCGGGCACTACCGGATCTTTATTTATAAGATTGAAGCCATCAAAGGTCGCGGCGTCAATGATGGTAGCGATTTGTGATACATAGGCCTGATAGTCGGTGTCTACCAGTGCACGATTGGCTGCCGAAAGAGAAGGATCGGACGCCTGGACCGCCTTTGATTTCATACTGATAATCAAATTGGAAAGAGTTTCCAGCGCCGAGATGGAAATATCGAGTATATTGACGCCGCGTTGTACGCTTTGGCCGACCGCATCATAGGCGTCAGAATCCGCCCGCAGTTTCTGGGCCACGGCAAAGGTGCCTGCGTCGTCTTTTGCGTTGCGGATTTTAAGGCCTGTAGCAACCCGGGCCTGAATTGAATCAAGTTCTCTATTCGTCGCGTTTAGCTGCTGTAGCGCCACAAGCGCGGAACTATTGGTTTTGATGGAAACGACCATTGGCTTCTCCTGGTTTTCCCGGCGTCCATATTCACGGAACCGTCATTACTACCGAAGGAGAAGAGCAACTATTATGCCAATAAAAAATCCCGTCAAGCCTATGATATTATTGCATTATTATATGGGCTGACAGGGGCGCGCGCGGCAATATTTTCCCTATACGGAAATATAATCTCTATGAAACTTATTGCAGGATAAACGGGCCGGGGCGAAATATCAGGCGTTACGCGCCAGTATCCACAGTCAGGCCGACGATCTGGCGAACCCGCGCAATCTGTGTGAGCATTTCGTCAGTTGGATATTGCCGTATTACTTCACCGGTATTCTCGTCTACGGATCTGAAGACATAGCGATCGGTTGCTTCGTCGCGTTCAATCGACAAGCGCGTATTTCTCGGAGTAAGGGCGGCAAGGATTTTGTCAGGAGTTTGCTCCGCCGGGGCAACTTCCGCTGGCTCGGTGGTCGCTGAAGTTTTGGGCGCGTCGTCCGGATACTGGTCACGAACTGCCCGGGGGGTCCCCCCCGTACTCGCTCCGCTACCCTGTAAGGCCTGCACACTCATTTGCGTCCTCGATCCGATCTCGGCGGTAATCCTCCAGAAATTTAAGCGTTCTCCGCCACTACATCAAATATAGGGAGCACAGTTTAATATTTCCTTAATCTCGGGAATATTTTTTAGCTGATGGGCGCGATGGAAAATGGCTTTGGTGTTTCACCTGCTTGATGCAGCCGCCACATCTCGCGGTACGCGGCGTCGAGATGGTGGGTGTAGCGCGTACTGTCGAACAAGGGAGCGGTTTCACGTTTTATAGCGATTTTTTCCCGCACCCCACGAAGCCGCTCCGGATTCGCTGCTAATGCTACTGCCAGACCTTCATATTCTTCAGGGGTGTCAGCGATTAGTTCGGGCATTTCCAGCGCACGTAAAATACTACCCGCACCACGCGCAACAAAAGTTTGGCCGGGACAGGTAACTACCGGAACACTGACAAAAAGCGCATCGCTCGCCGTGGTCAACGCATTCACTACCAGTGTATCCAGAAACAAATCCGCATGACGGTGACGCGCCAAATGTTCTGCCTGGCTCACTTTCGGCGCGAACGCCAGGCGGGAGGGGGCAATACCGCGCGCAGCCGCCTCGCGTCGCAGATTGTCAGCAGTCGTCTCATCTGGCTTCAGCAGCCACAAAACACTTCCGGGCGTGCGCTGCAGGATACGCATCCAAATATCGAATGCTTTTGGGGTGATTTTATAAGTCTGGTTGAAGCAGCAAAAAACGAAAGCATCCTCAGGCAGTCCACATTCCGCCCGTGTGGGTGTGACATCCGAAACCGGCCTGAAACTGTTCGGCTGATAGGTGTCGGGCAGATAGACCAGGCGCTCGGTATAGAACTTCTGCTGATCCAGCGGGACAACAAATTCATCAACCACGGCGTAATCGATAAAATCGACGCCCATGGTGCCTCCGAACGCCAGGTAGTTTACCTGAATGGGTGCGGGGCGACGCGCCAAAATTCCTAATCTATGGCCAAATGTATAGCCTTTACGATCTATCAGAATATCAACCCCGTCGGCGTGGATTCGTTGCGCCGCCTTCGAATCTGTCATGTTTTGAATATCGATGAAGTGATCGCTGACTTCCACGAAGCGCTGGCGTTCGGGACTGTCATCCGGTGGACCAAAAGAATAAGCGTAAACCTCGAATTTATCGCGGTCATGTTTTTGCAGAATTTCCGTCATTAGATACGCCATCGGATGGCTTCGAAAATCCATGGACAGATACCCAACCCGGATGCGCCCGCCCGGGTGACGCCGATGAGCAAAGCTGGACCCACTCCCGAGCGCATTCAGCGACGCTGAAACTACTTCCCCATTCGCTAGTGCGCAGGCGAGCTGTGCGGCATTGTCCGGAGCCGTCGGAAAACCCTGGAATGAAAAGGGGTCAAGGGGAAGCTTATGATCGCAAACCTGCCTAACCAGTGTATCGGAAAGGGCTTCTATGTTGTCCCAGTCACACAGATACATTTTGCTGGTTAGCAGATAGCATTGCGACATTGGCTTGTGCTGCCCGGACGCAATAGCTTTTTCAAGGCATTGTTTTGCCTCTGTGCGCCGGCCAAGCAACATCAACACCAGCGAAATGTTATGTAATATGTCAGCGTCATCAGGTGCCAGCTCCAGCCCCGCTGCGTAGGCTGCATGCGCCTGTTCAATCAGGAATAGTCTGAAAAGAACCTGGCCAAGTTTGTCATAGGCCCGAACATAGGACGGATCGCTGTTTATTACCTGCTGCAGCATCCGCGCTGCCGCCTTGTAGTCGCGTTGCTCAAGCAAAATATTTCCGCAATGATAAAGAGCATCCGCATAGTCTTCCTTAAGCCCCGACGCCATCTGATGTGCATCAAGCGCCTCTTCGACTGCCCCTTTATCATATAGCGCCACCCCAAGGGCATTATGGGCTTCAGCCAGATTTGGGTGATGTTCTATGGCTGTGCGGTAATACGTAATTGCGGCTGAAACATTCCCTTGTTCATGGCTTGCCAGCCCCGCCGTCATCGCTGCTATGGCTGCGTGAATATTGGCCGGGTCAGATGACCTGAGCGTTCGTTTTTCGCTCTCAATGCGTCGGTTAATTTTGCGCTTCAGATTCATGCGGCCATAATTGTCCGATTCAGGTTAATAAATGACGCATATGGCGAAACTGGTCCGGGAAGTATTTTATTAACCTGACTGGCGTAGCGTCTATCTAGCGGAATATGCTGCGTGTGCGTGGAGTAATTAAATGCCCCTTAAGCTCTCATTAAAACCCGGCGAGAAATTTGCGATTAATGGCGCCGTCATTGTCAACGGCGAGCGCCGCGGGACTTTGGTTGTGCAAAATCATGCATCGATATTGCGCGAACGCGATATTCTGCAACCTGAAGAGGCAACGACGCCAGGAAAACGAATATATTTTCCGATTATGATGATGTATCTCGATGAAGCCGGTCAGGAAGCTTATTATAAAGACTTTACCTTGCGCATGACGGAATTCATGGATGCGGTTAGCCGTCCTGAAGTCCTCTTGCTCTGCGTCGAGATCAGCAAGGAAATTGTCAGTCATCGCTATTATGCGGCGCTGCGGCTTTGCACCCGTCTGATTGAGTTTGAGCAGGAGATTTTAGGCAATGAGCCTGAACGCCTATCAGCGCACGCTTAAAACCACCGAGAGTCCCCGTAATACCGAGTATCGCCTGTTCGCCGAGATCACGCGGGATTTGATGTCGGCGCAGCAGCGCGGTGTTGTTGACGCAGGGTTCGTCGAAGCGGTGGACCGGAACCGAAAACTGTGGATTGCGCTGGCCACGGATTGTGCGGACGACAATAATCAGTTGCCGAAAGAAACCCGCGCCGGGATTATTTCGCTTAGTATCTGGGTGCAAAAATACTCCCGCGCCGTTACCCGAGGCGGAGAAGACATATCCGCCCTGATCGACGTAAACCGGAATATCATGAAGGGCTTGAACCCGACGGCTTCTGGTGCGTAACGCCTTATTTATCAAGTAAAAATTCTTTCCCGGACAAGCGGCTAATTCCTTTCAGGAATATCGTTGATCCCGCAATCCCCATTTTTTTGCCCATATTGTTCTAGGCAAAAATTGCCTGTGGCAGAAAAATGTGCCGGGGCATTCTTGCCGCCTCGCTAACCATCACCCCTGAAATTAATCTTTGTTAGGATTAATTTCAGTTAACCAAATGATGAAAACCTTAGCCTCTGGCACAACATGCCGGGTAGGCAAATATTGTCCGGCACAATTGGCACAAGTGTTGCGCATATCCAGGCAGGCCAAAATGGCCAGGGAGCAAAATGCGCCCGACCAATCCAGAATGGAGAAAACACAGAATGACAACTATCCATACAAATCCCGGCGCCCTTGTCGCCCAGGCAACCCTGCGCAATGTTACGGCGAGCCTGGATAGAGTGGCCAAACAGGTCCAGACCGGTTACAAGGTTGCCGACGCCAAGGACGACGCCTCGACGTTTTCTGTGGCGCAGGGTCTGCGCAGTAACATAGCGTCGCTTGGCGCTGTGCAGCAGAGCCTCAGCGGCGCTGTTGGTCTGGCCGAAGTGGGGCTGGCAGGCGCAACCGCAGTGTCCAACCTGTTCACCGATATCAAGTCAAAGCTGACCCAGTTGGCCGACACCTCGATCACGGCGACACAGCGCACAACCTATAGCACCGACCTTAAAGACCTGTCCCAACAGGCCAAGGATCTGATCAGCCAGGCCAAGTTCAACGGCACCAACCTGTTGAATAACGCCACAGCGGTTAACTTTATCGCGGACGTGGTCGGCACACAGATCGCGGTAACCGGTGTTGACGTGTTTACCACAGCGTCCACGTTCAACGCCTCGATCGGCGCCAGCGTGACCGCAACCACGGCACGGACCTTCCTGAATTCCAGCAGCAACACGCTGGATAATTTCGTCGCCGCTTCCAACAACGCATTGAGCGGCATCGCTGGTGACCTGCGCGCCATCGAATCGCAAAACAACTTCAGCAAGGCGATTTCCGACGCCACCGAAAAGGGTCTTGGCGCCCTTGTGGATGCGGACCTGGCCAAGGCCAGCAGCAAGCTGCAGGCCTTGCAGGCGCAGCAGCAGCTGTCGACCCAGGCGATCACGATTGCCAACCAGGCCCCGTCAGTTCTGCTGGCGCTGTTCCGTTAATAGTACACCCTACTCTCCCAAAACCTTGGGGCAGGCTTTTTAGCCTGCCCCTTTCTTTTGAGTTAAGCGTCGCCGTGGGGCGTCCCGATAGCCTCGATTTCCATATAATGTTCATCACGAATGCGGCTTATTAAAATATTTACTGCATCCATTGGGGTCCCTATCCCGTGCAGCACCTGACCCGCAAGTGCGAGGCTCGCCTCTAATGTTTCCGGCACAATGCCGGTTGCGCCCAATAGTTCCAGTTCGCGTGAGTGCGAAGCGTCATGTGCGCGGACAAATACGGGTACATCCGGCCAGCGGTCGCGGATCACGGTTAGCGCCCTTTTTGCAGTTTCTGGCGCATCAATAGTCAAAACCAACGCGGCGGCCTTGCCGATGCTGAGCTGTTCCAGCACATCGGCGCGCTCAACATCGCCATAATATACAGGCCTGCCGGACTGGCGCCGCGCGCTAGAGGCAAGCGGATTGAGATCCAGCGCCACATAAGGCACTTTTTGCGCAGTCAATATAGCAGCGATCGTTTGTCCAACACGGCCAAAGCCGGCGATGATGACATGACCACTGAGATCGCTACTGGCTGCGGTGGAAAACGTCACACGTGCCGGGTCGCTACGGCTGCGAACTTTACGCACAAGCCATTGGCCCAGAGGCAGCATCAACGGCGTTACCGCCATGGATAGCGCCGCAACGATCATCATGAACTGCCCGGTAGCAGGATCAAGCACACCGGAGATCATGGTCGCGCCAATTACCAGCAGGGCAAACTCACCGCCCGGTCCAAGCAATAACGCGCCCCGCAACGTAACCGGGCGTGGCAGTTTGAACAGATGTCCAAGGCCCACGAAAATAGTCACCTTCAAAATAATTAACCCGAGTACGGAGGCCCCAACCAGCAAAGCCCGGTCGAGAACCGCGCTAAGGTCGATGCTCATGCCGACCCCGATAAAAAACAGGCCAAGCAGTAAACCCTTGAAAGGCTGAATGTCGGTTTCCACCTGATGGCGAAACTCGGTTTCGGCCAGCAACATGCCCGCGAGAAAAGCTCCCAGCGCCATCGACAGTCCGGCCAGTTCGGTGCCGATCGCGGTTGCCAGAATAGCCAGCAGGGTCATTGCCATCAGCAGTTCGGGACTATGTGCGCCTGCAACCATGCGAAACAGGGGCCGCAATGTCAGCCGCCCGATCACTATTATGCTCACTACCGCAGCTATGGACTTGCCGATCGAGAACAACAGATCGACCGATAAGGGCTCAACGCCCGTGCTGATTGCATTCACCATTACCAGCAGCGGCACCACGGCAAGGTCCTGAAAAAGAAGGACGGCAAACACCGTGCGGCCAAAGCGCGACGCGAACTCGCCGTTTTCCACCAGCAATTGCGTAATAATCGCCGTCGAAGAAAGCGCCAGACAGACGCCAAGAATGATGGCCGCCTGGGGCGGGTTCCCCCACGCCCACGCGATGGCGCCAATGCTTAATCCGGTGACGATAACCTGCGCGCCACCCAGGCCGAAAATAAGGCGCGACATACTGCCCAGACGTTCCAGCGACAAATCCAGACCTATGGTGAACAGCAAGAAGATGACGCCGAACTCACCGAGCAGCCGCGCACCCTCTACATCGGATATGGCCTTCAGCCCAAACGGACCGATAACCGCCCCAACCAATAGGTACCCAAGCACCGGGCTGGTATTCAGACGCCGGAATAGGGGCACAACCAGCACCGCCGACAGTAGAAAAACGATCACCTCGCGTAAATGCGGCGAGGTATGAATAGATGAGAAGGCGGAAGCCATTTCTTCCATGGGTTATTTCACCTGACGCCGAATGGGCGGCCGGGCCTGAAACCTCTTAAAAACCCGATGCTCGCGTAAATTGGTCCAGCTTTGCCGCAACGACGCAGGCAGCGCCAGCGCGCAGGGGGTAACCAGTAAGGTAAGGAACGTGGCGAAGCTGAGCCCAAACACCACGGCGGTGGCCATCTGAACCCACCAGGATGCAGAAGGTGAGCCAAACAATATTTCGCGGCTGATAAAGTCAAATTCGACTTTCGCCATCATCGGAAGCAGGCCGGATATGGTTGTTACAGTCGTAAGCACCACGGGCCGCAAACGCTGTGCGCCGGTGCGCACAATGGCGTCATGCAGAGGAAAGCCGTCACGGATCAGCTTTTGATATGTATCGATCAAAATAATATTATTTTTTATAACGATGCCGGTAAGGGCAACGATGCCCGTGCCCGTCATAACAATACTAAATGTTTGCCCCATTATCAGCAGACCAAGTAAAACTCCCACGATCGACATGATTACAGCCGACAAAATCAACGCGGAATGATAAAAACTGTTGAACTGGGTAATCAGTATAATTGCAATCAGGAATAATGCAGAAGAAAAAGCAACGACCAGAAAATCACCTGCTTCGCGTTGCTTTTCATCTGCCCCGCGGAACCTGACGTTGATATTTGGATCAAGCTCGGCGTTTTGCAGCCATTGAGAAATTTCTTTCACCTTATCGTTGGCTAAAACACCGTCCGCCACATCTGCGCTAACGGTCATGATGTTCTTTCCGTCCAGTCGTACGATGGCGCCGCTGCTTGGATGCGGCGTGCGCGTTACGAAGTTGGACATCGGAATTAGCCCGTCGCGGGTACGAATCCGCAATCGGTCGAGCTGATCAATGGTGCGGTCCGCAAGCGGGTAGCGGACACGGATTTCAACTTCATCTTCGGAATCGTCAGGACGGTAATCGCCAATTTCAACGCCGTTGGTAATCAGCAGCACCATCAGACCAACATTGGTGATGTCGGCCCCAAATCGGCCTGCCTGCGCGCGGTCCACCTGCAACCGCCATTCGATGCCGGGAAGCGGCCGGCTATCCTCTATATCGACCAGTCCGGACATGCCGGTGCGCATGAAGTTGGCTGTGCGTGCAAGCGCGGCGTTAAGTTTTTCCTTATCATGTGAGGTAATCTCGATTTGGATATCCTTGGTGACGGGGGGGCCGCCTTCCCGCTTGCGCGCCTGAACATGGATCCCGGAAATATTCTTTGTGCGCTCGCGGATTTCTGCAAGGACATCATTCATCTTGCGGTCGCGTTCGCGCCATTCCACAAGCTCAATGCGGATTGTGCCGATACTGTCGTTCGGTGCGCCTTCGCGGTTACCCGAAGTGTTGCGTCCGGTATGGGTGAACACGCTGCCAATGTCGCGAACCGCAAGAACCTGACTTTCCACCTCTATCACCAGGTCGCGCATTTCCTGTGCCGATAAATTACCCCGCGCCGCGATATGCACAATGGCGCTATCAGAATCGGTGTCGGTAAAAAACTCCAATCCCGCGCCAAAGTTTGCGTAAACAACGGTGACGGTGATGAGCGCCGCAATGGCGCCCCCAATGACCTTCATCGGGTGGTGTATCAAGCGCCCGATCAGCCGGGCATAAAATCCGGTGAACCCGCTCAGGTTGCGCAAATCGCCCTGTTCAGACGCCTTGATGGATTTCAGGCTTTCCACATCGTCGGTACTGGGCTTGCCAAATATGGAGCCGAGGGCGGGCACAAAGACAATCGCCACCACCAAAGACGCCGACATTACAAAAATCATCGTCAGCGGCAGATAACGCATGAATTTGCCGGTTATGTCCGGCCAGAACAGCAAGGGTAAAAACGCCACCAGGGTCGTGGCGGTAGACGAGATAATAGGCCACAACATGCGCTTGGCGGCGGCGGTATAGGCCTGCGTGCGCGCAAGTCCCTCGATCATCTGGCGATCGGCATATTCAACCACAATGATGGTGTCATCAATCAGCATGCCGACGGACAGGATCAGGCCAAACATCACCATCATGTTGATGGTAAGCCCGGTCAGTCCGAACAGCACGAACGCCATAAGATAGGAAACCGGGACAGCTGCGCCTACCAGAATTGCCGAGCGCCACCCAAGCGTCGCCAGTACCACGATCATTACCAGAGCAACGGCGGTGAGAACCGCCGCTTCCAGGCTGCTCAGCATACCGAGTATGTAGCGTGAGTCGTCTTGCGCAATCGTCATCTGGATGCTGGCAGGCAAAAGTTTCTGCTGTTCTGCAACGATGGCGCGAACAGCGCGCGTCGTATCGAGAATATTATATCCCAGGCGTTTGCTGACGGTTATCGAGACGGACGGTTTGCCGTTCAGCCTGGCATAGGTGTAGCGATCCTTGAAGACACGTCGAATATCTGTCAGGTCGCCCAGGGTCACAACCCCGTCCCCCACCACTTTAACCGGCAGACCAATGACATCGGCGGCGGTTTCAAACAGACCTGGGACCTTGACGGCGAAACGCCCCTGCCCCGTATCCAGCGCGCCGGCGGCAACCATTCGGTTGTTCAGGCTCACTGCATCCAGCAGTTCCCTGGGCGCGATATTATAGGACTCCAGCTTGGACGGATTGACCACCACTTCCAGAAGCTCTTCGCGGTGACCGCCCAGATCCGCCTTTAATACCGATGGAACCGCCTCGATGGAATCCTGCAAGATGCGGGCATGGCGCAGCAGGGTCCGCTCTGGCGCATCCCCGGAAAGGGTCACCGTGATAATCGGGAACAGGCTGGCGTTAAATTCGACCACCCTTGGTTCTTTTGTATCGTCGGGCAGGTCTGATTTGGCGAGATCAACCTGTTCGCGGACATCAATCAGTGCTCTTTGCTGATCAAAGTTGGCGTCGAACTCGAGGTAAAAACTGGCTTGATCCTGGGAAGCGATCGAGCGCATCTGCTTCAGCCCTTCAACGGCGCGCAGCTTTGCCTCCATGGGCTTGACCAGCAGACGTTCTGCATCTTCAGGCGAGATGCCGGGATGCGGGACGGCCACAAAGACAAACGGGATCGGCACATCGGGATCGGCTTCTTTGGGAACCGAGAAATAGGCGTAAAGGCCAGCCAGCATTATCGCCACGAGAACGGTGAGGACTGTCCGCTGCCGGGAGATAAAACTGTCCAGTATCGCGCTCATGATGCGCCTGGGGTGTCCGGAGGCGTCCGCTGTTCAGCTTTCACCAGCACACCATCGGAGACATATTCCTGGCCAACCGTGATGATAGTCGCAGTCTTTGGCAGGCCCGTAATCCAGACGCCGTCGGTAGCATTGGCGATGATCGTGACAGGCATAAACTGGGCACGGGATTCACTATCTACAATTCGCACACCGATCGCCCCCATATCATTCAGCGTCAAAATGGCGGGCGAAATGAAATGCGCCTCGACCGGCGCTGTACGAATGTGAATGTCGGCGGTAACTCCGTCCCGCAATGTGTTTTCCGGATTGGAGGCCTCCAACTCAATACGAAATGTACGGGTGGCGGGATCCGCGGTAGCGGCGACGAACCTCACCACGCCCGGTACAGTTTCGCCGGTAATCAGGTGCGCGCTGCCAGTGTCGCCTACGTGAAACGCGCTAATGTCCCCCTCCGATACCTGGGCCACAAACAGCATCGGATCACTGTCTACAATTCTGGCGCAGGTGCCGCCTTCGTTCAGGAAATCTCCGATTTCAACGGGAAGCGCCTCAACGACCCCATCAAACGGCGCAACGACACTGATATCCGACATGGCAATTTCCGCGCGTTTAAGGGCCGCCTGCGCCGCATCCAGCGCGGCCTTTGCCGCGGCGACCTGGCTTGGCGCACGGTGTCCCTTGCGCGCCAGTTCTGTTGCGGCGCTGTAGTCCAGCCTGCGGCTTGCAACCATGGCGCGGGCTTCATCAGAGTTGGCGCCACGCGCGTCCACGGTCAGCTTGCAGATCAGATCGCCTTGTTTTACCCGCGTCCCTTTGGGGAACGGCAGGGCGCGGACCTGCCCCTGCACGCGCGTGCGCAGCACGACATTTCGGTTGGCTTCGGTACGGCCGCGAATTACCGCCTCGCCCCGGTGTGTCCGGGCTGTGATGGTTTCGGCCCGCACGGCGACGCGCGGCTCTATTTCGACAGGCCGCACATTGTGGGCTTCCGGCGAGTGATCGCCAAATTGCCCGGACAGCATCCACACTGCAATCACAAGAACAACACCACCAGCCGTAATGTAGGAACGTTTCACGGATTACCTCGATTGCACGGCTTTGCGGCGGGCTTTGGTATGTATGACCGCAGGCCTGACGATCTGTTTGAGGAAGTGGCCGGTGTAGCTTTCTTCTACCGCGGCGATTTGCGCCGGAGTTCCTTCCGCTACAATGCGTCCGCCACCATCGCCGCCTTCGGGTCCAAGATCAATGATCCAGTCGGCCGTTTTTATAACTTCCAGATTATGTTCTATCACAACCATGGTGTTTCCCGTATCGACCAGTTCCTGCAAAACTTCCAACAGTTTTTTCACGTCTTCGAAATGCAAACCTGTCGTTGGCTCGTCAAGAATATATAGGGTGCGCCCGGTGGCCCGGCGCGCCAGCTCCTTGGCCAGCTTTACGCGCTGGGCCTCACCGCCCGACAGGGTGGTGGCCTGCTGCCCTACCTTGATGTAGCCAAGACCGACGCGTTGCAGTGTTACCAGTTTGTCGCGGATGGATGGCACAGCCTTGAAAAACTCGGCGGCAGCGTCAACCGTCATGTCCAGAACATCCGCAATGCTCTTGTCACGAAAGGTGATCTCCAGGGTTTCGCGGTTATAGCGCCGCCCCTTGCAGATGTCGCATTGCACATAGACATCGGGCAGGAAATGCATCTCGATCTTGATTACCCCGTCGCCCTGGCAGGCCTCGCAGCGTCCGCCCTTCACGTTAAACGAAAA
>JAUSQH010000543.1 GCA_030652895.1 Alphaproteobacteria bacterium | reverse complement strand
CCAGGACGTGTCCGGTGTCGGGATTCAGACCCGAGGGCAGGTCGATCGCCAGCACCGGCGCGCCTGAGTTTGCCAGGCTCTGAATCGCCACCGCCAGCGCGCCCGTCACAGGCCGGCCAGCGCCCAGGCCGAGCAAGCCGTCGACGGCGAACTCGGTGTCGGCGCCGAATTCAACCGCGGTGTCGATGGCGACGCCAGCCGCCTGCGCCTGCGCCAAGGCGTGCTGGGCGTCGGCAGGCAGCCGCGCCGGGTCGGCCAGCAGGCTGAGCTGCACTGACTTGCCGGCGCCGTGCAGGATGCGCGCGGCCACCAGTGCGTCACCGCCGTTGTTGCCCGGCCCCGCCAGCAGGCGGATGCAGCGTGCATGCGGCGCCATCGCCAGCGTCAGCCGGGCCACGGCCTGGCCGGCGCGCTGCATCAAGGCATGGGCTGGCAGCAGCGCCATCGCGGCGGCTTCGACGGCGCGCGAGCCCGCTGCATCGTGCAGCGGCCAGGGGCCGTTGTGGGTGCGAATGCACCAAGGCGCAGCGGCGGCAGGCGGGCGGTTCATGGCGTGGCCGCCATTGTGACGCCGCCGCCGCTCACGCCCGTCAGCGCAGGCGCGCGATGCCCAGTCGGTCCAGGTCCAGTGGCGGCTCATGCCCGCCCAGCGCGGCGGCCAGCACGCTGGCCGAGCCGCAAGCCAGCGCCCAGCCGCTGGAGCCGTGGCCCAGGTTGAGCCAGATGCCGGCGGCCCCGCTCGGGCCCAGCACCGGCGGGCCGTCGGGCAGCATCGGCCGCGCGCCTTTCCAGTGCTGGGCCTGCGCCGCCAGCGCCGCGCCCGGAAACCAGTCGTCGAGCACCTTGTACAGCGTGCGCAGGGCGCCAGGGTGAAACTGGTCCGGCAAGCCGCCGACCTCGGCGCTGCCGGCCACACGAACGCGCCGTCCCAGTCGGGAGATCGCCACCTTGTACTGTTCGTCGATCAGCGCCGACCGCGGGCCGAGATCGGGGTGGCCGTCGACATGGCGCAGCGGCGCCGTCACCGAATAGCCGTGGATCGCCGCCAGCGGCAACTTGAGGCCGATCGGTGTCAGCAACTTGTTGGCCTGGGCGCCGGCGCAGACGACGATGGCGTCGAAGGCGCCCGCGTCGGCCACGGCGGCAGCAGCGT
>JAUSQH010000531.1 GCA_030652895.1 Alphaproteobacteria bacterium | reverse complement strand
AGCGACCTGCGCGGCGTGGCGGAATTCGCCCATGCGGCAGGGGCGCGGCTGGTGGTTGACAATGTATTCGCCACCCCGATATTGCAGCGTCCGCTGGAATTTGGCGCGGATGTGGTGGTGTATTCCGCCACCAAACATATTGACGGGCAGGGGCGCTGTCTGGGCGGCGTGATATTGGGCAGCAAATCCTATATCAATGATGAGGTGAAACCTCTTCTGCGCCATACGGGGCCTGCCATGTCGCCGTTTAACGCCTGGGTCATGCTGAAATCCCTGGAGACGCTGGATCTGCGGGTGCGTGAGCATTCGCGGAACGGCGCGCGGATCGCGAACTTCCTCAGCACGCTTGCGGGCATATCCAACGTGCTGTACCCGGAACGCGAGGACCACCCACAACATCAGCTTGCCATGGCGCAAATGGAGATGGGCGGAAATATCGTTGCTTTCGACGTTGGAGCCGGAGACAGAGCCAGGGCCGCGGCGTTTAGCTTTCTGAACGCCCTGAAGCTGGTGAAAATCAGCAACAATCTGGGCGACACCAAAAGCCTGATCACCCATCCCGCCACCACCACGCATTTCCGCCTGACGCCGGAGGCCCGCGCAGAGCTGGACATTGGCGACGGATGCGTGCGGCTTTCCGTTGGACTGGAAGACATGGCGGATATAGAAGCTGATCTTGACCAGGCCGCTAAAGCTGCGCAAAGCTAAAGACGCAAACAAAGGATATGGCCCATGTATGAAACCATCACGCGCGATATTCGGGTTGCGGTAGAACCTCACTTTCTGGAGGATCAATCGGAACCCGCGCAGAACCGTTATGTCTGGGCTTACCGGGTAACCATCAGTAATCTCGGCCAGATGACGGTACAGTTGCGCAGCCGCTACTGGCGCATCACCGATGCAGCCGGCCGGGTGCAGGAAGTGCGTGGCGAGGGGGTGGTCGGCAAACAGCCCGTGCTCGCGCCCGGCGAGAGTTTCGAATATACCAGCGGCACACCCTTGCCGACCCCATCCGGCTTTATGGGTGGCGCGTACCAGATGGAGACCGGTGAAGGTGAACAGTTTGATGCGGAAATTCCAACCTTCTCGCTCGATAGCCCGCATCAATCCGTGATAGTCCATTGAACGGGTCCAGCCTATAGCCGGGTTGCATTTCAATGTTTGACCTGCGGCCTCTATCGCTGGTGATCGGTTATATGCTGCTGGCGCTTGGCGCGTTAATGACGGTTCCCGCGCTGGTTGATTTCACCGTAGGTAATCAGGACTGGCGCGGGTTTCTGCTCGCCGCCGCGCTGACCGTATTCACCGGGCTGGCGCTTACTCTCGCGGGGCGCGTGCCCGCGGGGCAGTTGCTGCCGACGCTTAATCTGCGCCAGGCGTTCTTGCTGACATCATTATCGTGGATCATGATCTCCCTTTTCTCCGCATTGCCATTCATTTTCACCACAATCCACCTCAGTATTCCTTACGCGATCTTCGAAGCAACGTCTGGCTTCAGCACCACCGGCGCTACGGTGATCACCGACCTGCACACGGTGGCGCATGGAACCCTGGTTTGGCGGGGTTTGCTGCAATGGACTGGCGGGGTTGGGCTGATCATAACCGCCATCACCGTGCTGCCGCTATTGCAGATTGGCGGCATGCAGCTTTTTCACATGGAATCTTCCAAATATTCAGAAGAAAAAATTCTACCCAGCATGAAACAGGTCACGCGGACCATCGGCATGATCTATCTTGGTCTTTCGCTTGCCTGCGCCATATCTTACTGGCTTGGGGGCATGAGCGCGTTTGACGCAATCGTGCACATGATGTCGACTGTATCCACCGGCGGCTTTGGCACCTCGGATGAATCATTTTCGAAATGGAATAGCGTGGCGCTCGACTTTTCGGCGATTCTGTTCATGTTTCTAGGCTCTTTGCCGGTCCTTTTATTCTGGCCAGCGCTGCGCGGAAAACCAATGGCCCTGTTTGGCGACTCCCAGGTGCGGACATTTACGGCGCTCACCATCGCCGCAGTTGCGATCATGACCCTATTTTTGTGGCATAATGAAATCGGCGAAAACTGGCACAGCTTTCGCTATGCCGCTTTTACTTCGGTATCTGTCATCACCGGCAGCGGTTTCGTAAATACCGACTATGGCCTGTTGGGGCCGTTCGCCAGCGCTTTCGTAATTTTTGTCGCATTAATTGGTGGGTGTTCCGGCTCAACATCCTGTGGAATAAAAGTATTCCGTCTACAGATATTATATCTGGCGGTAACCAACCAGATCAAGCGCGTCATCTATCCCAACGGCGTATTTACCGCCCACTACAACGACAGGCCGCTATCGGATTCAACGATAAGTTCTGTGACAGGGTACCTGTTTTTGTATCTTCTGACACTGGCTGGTTCCGGATTCCTGCTGGTTGCGTTGGGGCTTGATATTACCAGCGCGCTCTCTGCCGCCGCCGCAACACTTGCCAATGTAGGGCCAGGCATGGGGTCAATACTCGGGCCGACCGGAAGTTATGCAGGCCTGAGCACACCACAAATCTGGGTGCTGACGGTTACCATGATGCTTGGGCGGCTTGAGCTGCTGACCGTTTATGTGTTGTTTCTGCGAAAATTCTGGCAGCGATAAATTCGATCCGGGAATGCCAGCAATTTCACTCGATAGCCCGCACCAATTCGTGATATTCCACAGCCTAAGCGGCGTAAACAGCGCCGCCAGACCATCGTCATGGTCTAAACGGTATTCACATTGATGTTTGAATTGCGGCCTATATCGCTGGTAGTCGGCTATATGCTGATAGCGCTTGGCACGTCCATGACCGTGCCGGCGCTGGTGGATTTTGCGTCAGACAATCGCGACTGGCTGGGCTTTGTACGCGCCGCGGCGCTGACTATCTTCACCGGTCTGGCGCTGGTGCTGGCGGGGCGCGCGCCTGCGGGACAGTCATTACCTGGGCTTAGCCTGCGGCAGGCGTTTTTGCTGACATCCCTGTCCTGGATCATGATTTCGGTTTTTGCCGCCCTGCCATTTATATTTGTTGGCGCCGATCTGAGCGTCCCCGATGCTATATTTGAGGCTGTGTCCGGCTTTACCACGACCGGATCAACGGTTATTACGGGCCTTGATACGATAGACCCCGGAACCCTTTTGTGGCGGGGTCTGCTGCAATGGGCCGGCGGTGTGGGTATTGTCGTGACCGCCATCGCCGTGATGCCGTTGTTGCAGGTTGGCGGCATGCAGCTTTTTCACATGGAATCCTCCGACCGGTCGGATGAAAAATTTCTGCCCCGCATGACCCAGGTCGCGCGGACCACCGGCTTGATCTATCTTGGCCTATCGCTCGCCTGCGCTTTGTCTTACTGGGCGGGCGGCATGAGCGCGTTTGAGGCTATTGTACATATGATGGCGACGGTTTCGACCGGCGGTTTCAGCACCTCGGATCAATCCTTCGCCAACTGGAACAGCGTGACGCTGGACGTGGCGGCAATCGTGTTTATGTTTCTTGGCGCCCTGCCCATCATGCTGTTCTGGCCGGCCGTGCACGGCAAACCGATGGTCCTGTTTGGCAACTCTCAGGTGCGGGCGTTTTTCATGATTACCACCGCCATCATTGTGATCCTGACCGTATTTCAATGGGCCAGCGGTCTTCATGGCGTCTGGCAATCGTTACGGTATGCAGCGTTCAGTACGGTCTCCATGATCACCAGTACTGGTTTCATGAATACAGACTATGGCTTATGGGGGCCATTCGCTACCATACTATTTATTTGCGTCATGCTACTGGGCGGCTGTTCTGGTTCGACGGCGGGCGGAGTGAAAATATTCCGTGTGCAGGTGCTGTATCTGGCGATGGTCAGCCAGATCAGACGGGTGCTCTACCCTAACGGCGTATATAGCGCGCGTTACAATAACCGGCCGCTTCCCGACGCGACCATCAGCTCGGTGACCGGTTTTCTGTTTCTTTACCTGCTCACATTTGCCGGTTCCGGGTTAATTCTTGCGACCCTGGGCCTTGACATGACCACCGCATTTTCAGCCGCCGCCGCGATGCTGGGCAATTCTGGTCCGGGCATGGGTCCGATAGTTGGCCCGGCGGGAAATTACTCCACCCTAAGCCCGCCGCAAATCTGGGTGCTGACGCTTACCATGCTGCTGGGACGGCTTGAACTGCTGACGGTGTATGTGCTGTTCCTGCCCCGGTTCTGGCGGACGTAAAACATAAGGGCTTGCCAGCAGACCACCACATCGTATCTGATAGAAAAAACGATAAGGATGGGGAGGCCGCGATGCGCCTGGTGGAAAAGGCCGTACTGATCACCGGGGCCGCGTCCGGCATAGGCTGGGCCATGGCACGCGCCATGGCACGCGAAGGCGCGCGGGTCGCCATTGCAGATATTGATCGCGAAAAAGTCAAACAGCGCGTAGCCGAACTAGGCGGCGCAGCCTATGGCGTTACAGCGGATGTGGGCGATCTGGGGGAAATCGACCGCATGGTTTCTGGCGTGGTCGCGCATTACGGGCAACTTGACGTCATGGTCAATAATGCCGGGGTCACCCGGCGCTGCGCCTTCATGG
>JAUSQH010000516.1 GCA_030652895.1 Alphaproteobacteria bacterium | reverse complement strand
ACCGCTTCGGCAAAGCCCATATTGGCAATATCGCCCTCGCGTAAATTTATCTCGGCCGGTGACCCCGCACCTTCCACCAGCACCACTTCATACTGCGCGCACAGCCGTGTGTGAGAATCGAGTACCGCCCGCATGGCCACGCGCTTGTAGGTGTGATAGGCGCCCGCATCCATATTGCGAAGCGCATGGCCATGGATGATGACCTGTGCGCCGACATCGCTGTTGGGCTTCAGCAGCACCGGGTTCATGTCGCTATGGGCTTGCAGATAACAGGCCTGCGCCTGCACGGCCTGGGCGCGGCCTATTTCGCCGCCATCAATGGTGACTGCACTGTTCAGCGCCATGTTCTGCGGCTTGAATGGCGCGACACGCACGCCCTGGCGCGCCAATATCCGCCCCAATCCCGCCACCAGGGTGCTTTTACCGGCATCGGATGTGGTGCCCTGCACCATCAAGGTGCGTGCGGTCATTGCCGGGCTGTCCAGTCCTGAACGATACGGTGCAGCGCGGCCAGCCCATCGGTTAGTGCAGCCGGGCCCGGCTGCAAAATATCGCATGACTTGATTTCGAACAGTGCGCCGTCGCGTACGGCCGGAATGGCGTCCCATCCGGGGCGTTGGCGTACCTGCTTGGGTTGAAATTTCTTACCGCACCACGAGCCCACGATAATATCCGGCTGGCGGCGGATGACTTCGTTGGCGTCCGCAATGATGCGATCCTTGGCCAGCGACGCACCCGCCAGCTCTTTAAAGCAATCAGTCCCGCCCGCGATTTCGATCAGTTCCGAGACCCAGCCAATGCCGGAAATCATCGGATCATGCCATTCCTCGAAATAAATCTGTGGACGGGTTTCCATCTTTCCGGCGTCTGCACGCATGGTGTCAATATTGGCTTGATAGTGCGCCACCAGCGCATTGGCTTTGTCATACGCGCCCACCATTGCGCCCAGCACGGTAATCATATTCAAAATGCCGTCAACCGTGCGCTGGTTGAATATATGTACGTCAAGACCCGCACGCACCAGCTTCATCGCGATATCTGCCTGCAGATCAGAAAAACCCAGCACCAGATCGGGCTTTAGCGCAATGATGGCGTCAATCTTGGCGCTGATGAAGGCAGAAATTCTCGGCTTTTCACGGCGCGCCTGCGGGGGCCGCACGGTATAGCCGGAAATCCCTACGATGCGGTCCTGCTCGCCCAGCAGATACAGGGTTTCGGTGGTTTCCTCTGTCAGGCAGACGATGCGGGACGGATAGCGGCTCATGGTAAAAACAACTTCGCCGCAGCAACCGGGTTGGAGGGGAAATACAGATGGATGTACGATGCGGTCAGCCGGCCCAACCGGTATACCGCTTCACCATCAACGCCGCCCCCTTTGGGAGACTGGCCACGGGCCAGCGGCGTCATTTGGGTTTCCAGGTGTGAATAATGAAACGTATGCCCGCGCATTTCACCCTCCGGTAGCGTTACAGATTGCAAAGACAGTGCCGTCAGACGTTTTTGCATCACGGCACGGCCAGACAATAGTCCCGCCATTGCAACCGGCTGACCATCAAGCCCCGCCAATGACTGCAGCAGATATAACATGCCGCCACATTCCGCAAATATGGGCTTTTCAGATGCATGATGGAAACGGATAGCATTCTGCATCGAAATATTTTCATGCAGCTTTTGCAGGTGGAGTTCAGGATAGCCACCAGGTAAATAGAGCGCGTCCGCCGCCGGCAAATCCTTGTCATGGAGTACGGAGAAAAATACCAGTTCCGCCCCCATTGCGCAGAGCAGATCAAGATTGGCGGCATAGAGAAACGCAAAAGCCGCGTCACGCGCCACCGCGATGCGTTTTCCCCGCAATAACATGGGCGGTGCGATAGTTCCTTCAGAAGTAAATGTGACCGCATCAGCTTGTGCCGCAATGCCCGCTTGATCAAGTGCAGCGGCTGCGGCGTCGATCCGGATATCCAGATCGGCGATCTCTGATCCCTGTACCAGGCCGAGATGGCGCTCCGGCAGAGTAAATGCCTCTTCACGCGGCAGGGCGCCAAAGAACCGTATCTTCGCAGGCAGGCTTTCCGCCAGCATTTCCCCGTGGCGCGCACTGCCAACGCGGTTCGCAAGTACGCCCGAAAAGGGCAGCCCATCGCGGTAACTGGCTAGCCCCTGCGCCAGTGCGCCAAATGTCTGTGCCATCGCCGACCCATCAATCACCCCAAGCACCGGTACGCCAAAAGCAATAGCCAGATCGGCGCTGGATGGGGTGCCGTCGAACAGCCCCATGACACCTTCAATCAAAATCAGATCGGCGGCGCCCGCTGCTTGATGCAGCAGTCGGCGGCAGTCCGCCAGCCCCACCATGAACAGATCAAGTTGGTAGACAGGATTTCCCGACGCCCTTTCCAGAATCATTGGGTCAAGAAAATCCGGGCCTGTCTTGAATACCCGCACTGTGCCGCCACGATTGCGGCATTGCCGCGCCAGCGCTGCGGTGACCGTCGTCTTACCCTGGCCCGATGCGGGGGCGGAAATCAGTAATGCCTGGCAACGATGCGGCGCATTCACAATTCAACGCCTTTTTGCGCGCGTACTCCCGCTTCAAAAGCGTGTTTGACCGCTTGCATATTTGTGACGGTGTCGGCGATATCCATCAGGGCCTGCGGCGCGTGCCTGCCTGTGACAACAACATGCTGCATCGCCGGGCGCGCGGATAATTTCGCGACGACCTCCTCAACACTCAGATATTCATATTTCAGGACAATGTTCAATTCGTCCAAAATCACCAGTTCAAACGCAGGATCTTCCAGCATGGCGCAGGCCTTTGCCCAGGCGGCCCTTGCCGCGGCTACATCGCGGGCGCGGTCCTGGGTTTCCCAGGTAAAACCCTCTCCCATCACATAATAGGAAACTTCAGGAAAACGGCGGAAAAATGCCTCTTCGCCAGTGCTGAAGGCGCCCTTGATGAATTGCACCACGCCTGCGCGCATATTGTGCCCCAGGGCGCGCGCCAGCATGCCGAAGGACGCGGAGCTTTTACCTTTTCCGTTGCCGGTATTGATGATCAGAACGCCGCGTTCTTCGGTAGCCTTGGCAATGCGGGCGTCAACCAGCGCCTTTCGGCGCTGCATTTTTCTGGTGTGGCCGGGTTCATCCTGTTCTCCAGCCATGCCGGTTAATAACCTTCAAGTAGTGCGTACCGGTCGCGGTGAAAATACGAGTCGCCAAAGCTTGCCTGGCAAATCCGGGCGCGCTTCATAAACAGGCCGATATCGAACTCGTCGGTCATGCCGATGCCCCCATGCATCTGCAGGGCTTCGTTGCTGACCAGGAAATAGGTGTCGTTCAGGCGCGCCTTCACAAGGCTGGCAATTTGCGGAATATCGTCCCGATTTTCGTCAATTGCGATAAGTCCATCCAGCACCACCGAGACCGACAATTCGATTTCACAGAACATTTCCGCCGTCCTGTGCTTCAGTGCCTGGAACGAGCCGATGAGCACGCCGAACTGTTGCCGGGTTTTCAGATATTCTACGGTGCGCTCAAATGATTCCCTGATGCCGCCCAGCATTTCCGCGCCAAGCCCAATGCGCGCACGGTCCAGTACTGCGTCAAGAATATCCGCACCCTGATCAATATTGCCCAGCACGGCGTTATCGCCAAGCTTCACGCCGGTAAATTTCACATTGGCTGCGTTACGGCTGTCGGCCATGAGCGTACGGGTCACTTTGACGCCAGGAGCGTCGCGATCCACGAGAAACAGCGTAAGGCCTTCGCGCGCGCCCGATTTACCCGATGTGCGTGCAACGACAATCAGCTGGTCCGCAACATGTCCATCCAGCACAAAGGTTTTCTTGCCGCTCAGTATATAGCCGTCATCGGCTTTTTTTGCTTTGGTGGTGATGGCGTATGGGTTGTGGCGTGGGCGTTCTTCATGCGCTAAAGCCATCAGCCAGTTGCCCGCCGCAATTGCAGGAAGAATTTCTTTTTTCTGTGCCGGGGTGCCGCCAAGCATCACGGCGCTTGCGCCAATCAGGGCGGTAGAGATCAGCGGCGAGGCAAGCAGTGTGCGTCCGGTTTCCTCAAGCACCACCCCAAGCCCGACATAGCCGAAACCGAAGCCCCCAAATTCTTCCGGAATAATAATGCCGGCCCAGCCCAGGTCCGCCATTTCCTTCCACAATTTCCGGTCAAAACCGTCCTTGTCGTTGCTGTCGCGCAGTTTGCGAAGTGCGGCGACGGGTGCCTTGTCCTGGATAAAGGTGCGCGCGGCGTCTTTTAGCTGAACCTGGTCCTCGTTTAATACCAAAGCCATCGTAATTTTTCCTTTTGCGGATTATTTTTCCGGCCTAGTCAGGCAGGCGTAATACGTTTTTGGCAATTATGTTGAGCTGCACTTCCGACGTGCCGCCCTCGATCGAATTACCTTTGGAGCGCAGCCATTCGCGGGTGATCGCCAGCTCATGATCCTCAAACGCCTTGCCTTCCCAGCCCAATGCCGCGGTGCCCATGGCGGCAAGCAGCAATTCATATTTGCGCTTGTTCTGTTCGGTGCCGTAATATTTGAACATCGAGGACGCCGGGCCGGGAGGCGCACCGGCTTTGAGTTCATCCGTCATACGTTGCCCTGTAACTCCGAAGGCGCGGGAGTTCATATTATGCTTGGCGATTTCCAGACGCAAAGCAGGATCGGCGATCTTGCCTTTGATCTCGCCAGCGTAACGTTTTGCCGCGGCGGACGGTGAACGTAACCCACTGCCACCAGGTATATTAGCGCCCCCCATGCCGCCGATCATATTGCGTTCATGTTGCAAAAGCGCCTTGGCGATAGTCCAGCCAGCATTCAGTGTGCCGACGAGTTGAGGTTTGGGAACTTTCACATTCTCAAAGAACGTTTCGGCAAATACCGACGCACCGCTGATCAGTTTGATCGGTTTTGTGGAAACACCGGGCGTTGTCATATCGAATAGCAGAAAGCTGATGCCCTGATGTTTGGGCGCTTTGGGGTCCGTGCGCACCAGACAGAAAATCCAGTCCGCGTAATTGCCATAGGATGTCCAGATTTTCGAGCCATTGACGAGATAATGGTCCCCCATGTCCTCGGCCTTGGTTTGCAGGCCGGCAAGATCGGAACCAGCGCCCGGTTCGGAATAGCCCTGGCACCA
>JAUSQH010000507.1 GCA_030652895.1 Alphaproteobacteria bacterium | reverse complement strand
ATGATCCAGGGCTATCACGGAACCGGGAAATCCACACATATCGAACAGGTTGCTGCACGCCTTAACTGGGCCTGTATTCGCGTCAATCTGGATAGCCATATCAGCCGTATCGATCTGGTCGGCAAGGACGCGATTGTGCTGCGTGACGGCAAGCAAATCACTGAATTTCGCGAAGGTATTCTGCCCTGGTCACTGCAACGGCCCTGCGCACTGGTGTTCGACGAATATGACGCGGGCCGCCCGGATGTGATGTTCGTGATCCAGCGGGTTCTGGAAGTGGACGGCAAACTGACATTGCTGGATCAAAGCCGGGTCATTCGTCCGCATCCGTTTTTCCGGCTGTTCTCTACCACGAACACGATTGGCCTGGGCGACACGTCGGGCCTGTATCATGGTACCCAGCAGATCAATCAGGGCCAGATGGACCGCTGGAACATTGTTACGACCCTGAATTATCTGCCGCATGATGTGGAAACCGAAATCGTGATGTCGAAATCGTCGGCCTATCACTCGGAAGAAGGACGTAAGACCTTGTCCGATATGGTCCGGGTGGCGGATATGACCCGTTCGGCGTTCATGAATGGGGATCTGTCTACGGTAATGAGCCCGCGGACGGTGCTGACCTGGGCGGAAAACGCGCGCATCTTTAACGATGTGGGCTTTGCGTTCCGGCTAACCTTCCTGAATAAGTGCGATGAGATGGAACGCGCGAGTGTCGCGGAATTCTATCAGCGCTGCTTTGGCGAGGAACTGCCGGAATCTGCTGCGCATGTTGCGATCTAGTTATGAGTAGCGAGGTAAAGGAAAGTCCGGTTGAGCCTTTCAAACGGGCGTTGACCTTTGCCGCGCGCACGATCGCCGAAGACCCGGAATTACAGGTAACTTTTGGCGCGGAAACGCCCGGCGTGCGTGGCGACACGATACGCCTGCCGCAGCCGTCCCGTGATCTGCAGGCAGACGAAGTGTCGCGTATTCGCGGGCTGTCCGACGCCTACTCCCTGCGGCTGCGCCATCATGATGACACCACGCACCGGAGTTTTTCACCAGCGGGTGAAATGGCGCGCGATATTTATGAGGCGTCGGAGCAGGCGCGGGTGGAATCCATCGGCGCACGCGAAATGCGCGGTATGGCGAAAAACCTCAACGCGGCGCTCGAACACCGCTATGCGGAAATGGGCTTTACCAATGTCCTTGAGCGCTCCGAGGTGCCGCTGTCTGACGCAGTGGCGCTGATCGTGCGCGAAAAGCTGACCGGGCTTGCGCCGCCCGCATCCGCCGCAAATATTGTGGAATTGTGGCGTCCATTCATCGAAGAAAAAGCGGGCGAAGACCTGGCGCAACTCGACGATATGATCGGCGATCAGGCGCGTTTTGCGCGCATGACCCGCAAGATTATCACGGATCTCGAGCTGGGCGAGGAACTGGGCGAGGAAAGCCCCGAGAACGAGGATAACGACGAGGACGGCGAGGATACCAGCAACGAAGAGCAGAATGACGAAGATGGCGATGGTGGCGATTCTTCTGAAGGCAGTTCCGACGATGTCGAATTCGTCGAAGGCGAGGGGGAAGAGGGCGAAGGCCAGACCGTGATGATGGAGTCCGACGAGGAACTCGAAGGTCAGGAAAGCGAAGAAAGCCCGGATGGCAACCGGCCGTGGCGGCCTGAAATAAGCAGCGACCGCCGTTTCCCCAGCTATCGTGTGTACACGGAAATGTTTGACGAGCAGATTGCCGCCGAAGAATTGTGCGATGCAGAGGAATTGTCGCGTCTGCGCGCCTATCTGGATCAGCAATTGCAGCAGTATCAAAGTGTCGTAGGACGCCTGGCCAACCGGTTGCAACGCAAATTGATGGCGCAACAGGAGCGCACCTGGGAGTTCGATCTGGAAGAAGGCATGCTGGACGCCGCGCGCCTGACCCGTGTGATTATCGATCCCTATCATGCGCTGTCGTTCAAGCAGGAGCTGGATATGGAGTTCCGCGATACCGTGGTGACGTTGCTGTTGGATAATTCCGGTTCGATGCGCGGGCGCCCGATCATGGTGGCGGCGATGTGCGCGGACATTCTCGCGCGCACCCTGGAGCGTTGCTCGGTGAAAGTGGAAATTCTGGGCTTTACCACACGGGCCTGGAAAGGCGGGCAGGCGCGGGAAAAATGGCTCGCGGACGGCAAGCCGCCAAGCCCCGGCCGCCTCAATGATTTGCGGCATATCGTCTACAAGAGCGCCGATGCGCCGTGGCGCAGGGTGCGCAAGAACCTTGGCCTGATGATGCGCGAAGGATTGCTGAAGGAAAATATCGACGGCGAAGCCCTGGCCTGGGCGCATGACCGGCTGATGGCGCGGCGCGAACAGCGGCGCATCCTGA
>JAUSQH010000051.1 GCA_030652895.1 Alphaproteobacteria bacterium | reverse complement strand
GCGGTGATGCCGTCGGCGCCAGCCTGTACCGCAATCCTGGCTGCACGTACCGGATCAGGATGCAGTCCTCCCCGCGCATTGCGAATGGTCGCGACATGATCAATATTCACACCCAGCCGTAGATATGCTGCAGGCCTCATTACTGCGCCTTGCCAGTATGCGATGGTATGGCGCCCGCAGCGAGGGTCGGATGGGTTATGACAAAGCGCGCGCGCCGCAATTCCTGAAAACGCGCAACGCCTTTTTTTACGGGAAAGTAAAATACCAATCCCATCAGAATGCCAACCGGAATACTGCCCAAAAGAAACGGCAGGAACAGATCCCAGAAGCTTGCGGCGTCGAACGTCAGCGACGTGAGGTCTATCACTTCGCCGGCGGAGGTCTTGCCCAGCATCAGCACGCCTGTCTGGTACACCGCTGCCCACATAAACGGGTAGGTCACAGGGTTACCAAGAAAATTTCCCAGCAGCGAGGCTGCAATATTGACGCGAAACAGCCAGGAAAACAGGCCCGACAAGGCAAGATGAAGACCCAAAAACGGTGAAAACGACATATAGACGCCAATCGCAAAACCCAGCGCCACCGTGTGTGGCGATGCGTTCAACCGCACCAGCCTGTGCCACAAGTAAGTTGCTGCACGCCGGTAACCGGATGCAGGCCATATCAGCTCACGCATTTTTTGCGGTAATGTTCGTTCTGTGCGGCGCTTAAACACGTGCAGGCAAACCTTTTTTAGCCGTGGGTGCGTTCCACTTTGCTGACATGGGGCGACCCGCGCAGCGCTGCGATAATATTATTCAAATGTTTAACGTCGCGTACTTCAATATCCACCAGCATGTCAAAGAAATCCGGGCTGCGGCCGGATATTTTAAGGTTGCTGATATTGCCCTGATTCTTTGCGATCAGGGTTGACAGCACAGACAGGGAACCAGGCTCGTTGGACAAAGTGGTCTCGATGCGGCCGACAAAGAAATCCGGCGCATCGCCACTGGCGTCCCAGCTGACATCCAGCCAGCGTTCCGGCGTACTACCGAATTGTTCCAGTATCTCGCAGTCAATTGTATGGATCGTGGCGCCGCCGCCAGTGGTTTGAATGCCGACAATACGGTCACCGGGCAAGGGATGGCAGCAGTCCCCGTAATGCACCGCTATCCCGGCGGTCATGCCACGTATGGGGATCGCCGCCGAGCGCTGACGTCGGCCATCTTTAGCGGCCAACGCGACGGGTATCTGCGGCGCCTTCATTTTTATACCGGGAAAGGCCGCCTCCATAAGCTGCAACCCGGTTAAAAGACCGCGCCCCAGCTTTTCATAAATATCGTCAACCAAAGTCAGCATCAGAGGTTTCAGCGCCTGGGAAACGGCTTTCTCTGAAAACGGATAGTCTTCCGTGCGGAACGCCTTTTGCGCGATTTCACGACCCAGGGCGATATATTCCCCGCGCTGACTTTGGCGCACATATTTGCGAACCGCAGCTCGGGCCTTCGCCGTAACGGCTACACCTTCCCATACAGGCGATGGCGTTTGCGCTTCGGAACGGATAATTTCCACCTGATCGCCATTTTGCAATTCAGACTGCAGCGGCATGGAGCGGCCATTGATGCGGCACCCGACGCAACTATCGCCTACCTCTGTATGCACCGCATACGCAAAATCGATTGGCGTCGCCCCGCGCGGCAAGGCTATCAAATCACCGGCCGGCGTAAAACAGAACACCTGGTCAAAGAACAGGTCCAGTTTCGTGTACTCCAGAAACTGCTCCGGGCTCTCCCCGTCTTCAATCATATCAACTAGTTCACGAAGCCAGCTATAGGGATCATGAAGCAGCGCAGATGAATTAACACCGTTTTTCTGTTTATACTGCCAATGCGCGGCAACGCCATATTCCGCCATCCGGTGCATGTCGGCAGTCCGAAGTTGAATTTCCACGCGCTGCTTGTCGGGCCCGATAACGGTGGTGTGAATGGACTGATATCCATTGCGCTTTGGCGTCGATATATAATCCTTGAAGCGCCCGGGCATTACAGGCCACTTCTGATGAATTACGCCAAGCGCGCGGTAACACTCATCCACCGTATCGACAATCACGCGAAAGCCAAAAATATCGGACAGCTGCTCGAAGGAAATCGCCTTGCGCTGCATTTTATTCCAGATGGAATAAGGGCGCTTTTCGCGGCCTGATACTGTCGCTCCTATTCCCTTTTCCGCAAGCGTTTCCTTCAGCAACACGGCGATGCGGTCTGTGCTGTCACCAGTGCGCTGACGCAAAAAATCGCGCCGCACAATAACAGAATCCCGTGCTTCACTGTTCAGCTCGGTAAATGACAGATCCTGCAGTTCCTCCAGCATCTCCTGCATGCCGATGCGTCCGGCGAGCGGGGCGTAAATTTCCATTGTCTCTCTGGCGATACGTGCGCGCTTTTCGGGGTTTTTGATAAAATGCAATGTCCGCATATTGTGCAGTCTGTCGGCCAGCTTCACCAGCAGCACACGTATATCGACTGACATCGCAATCAGAAGTTTGCGAAAATTTTCCGCCTGCTCACTTTGTGTGGAAGTAAAAGAAATTTTTGAAAGCTTGGTTACACCTTCAACCATCGCCGCCACTTCGGAACCAAAGGTTTGGTCAATTTCCTCATGCGTTGCGGCGGTATCTTCCAGCGTATCATGCAGCAACGCCGTGGTGATCGTTGCAGTATCAAGCTTCAGTCTCGCCAGAATACCAGCTACCTCAACGGGATGCGAAAAATAGGGATCACCTGAGGCGCGTTTCTGATTGCCATGGGCCTTCGTGGCGAAAATATAGGCGCGGTTCAGCATCGACTCGTCCATATTCGGATCGTAGGCGCGAACCATATCGACAAGTTCATATTGCCGGATCATCTTCGTGGCCCGTACTGTTTAGGGCCCAATGGGGGCGAATTCATTCGCCGCCGGGGATGATCCTTCCCTGCACACGCCGGGCGCGCGTATGCAAGGACAACGCTTTTATAATTTAAACCGCAACGCTTATCTGCCGCCGCTTGATGCTGCATTTCCGCCCTCTGCCTCGTCACGCATCGCGCGAAGCAGATCCTCCTCACTCATGTCATCAACGGCTTCATCGTTTTCAGAACCGGCCAACAGCGGCAAGCCGCCTTCTTCGTCGTCTTCATTGCGGCTATAGCGTTGCAGGCTGGCAAGCAGATCTTCGCGCAGAATATCGGGTTTCACGGTTTGCTCGGCGATTTCGCGCAAAGATACTACCGGATTTTTGTCATTGTCGCGGTCCACCGTAATAGGCGCGCCGGATGAAATTGCCCGGGCCCGTTGCCCGGCCAGCAATACCAGTTCAAACCGGTTATGAACTTTGTCGATACAATCTTCAATGGTGACGCGCGCCATGGTCTGGCCTCCGGATTTAGCTAATTCTGGGAAACTGATATCCCTTATCTAGTCATTTCCGCCTTGCAGCGCAACCAATTATGCTATAGCCGCCATACGCCGTGAGGTGTGGGCAGGGCCGCGAAAAGTTCTCGCGCGGTGTGTTTTAGTACTGGATGCCTCCACTGCGGAGCTATGTCACACAGCGGCGCCATAACAAAAGCGCGCTGGTGCATGCGCGGGTGCGGGATATTTACTGTATTTGCGAGGCAAGTATCGCCATAGGCCAGCAAGTCCAGATCCAGCGCCCGGGCCGCATTCACACTCTCCCGAACACGGCCGAACTCCACCTCAATAGCCTGCATTCTGTTCAGCAAGACCTCTGGCGGCAAGGCCGTTTCCACAAGCGCCACTGCATTGACGAAATCAGGCTGCTGCGAAACGGGAACCGGATGGGCGCCATACCATGGCGAGCATTTGGCTATACGAAGATCCTTCGCTTCCAACATGCGCAAAGCCTGAGGCAAACCCTGCTCCGGCGGGCCGAACTGGCTGTCTAAATTGCCACCGATCCCTATGAGTATCATGCGCTGCCTTATATTTTGCCATACTGCACATATATGTAATATAATGTGCAAAGTGTAGCATGCGGGTCAAGCGAAGCGCCTGCCGTGATAGCAATCACGGATATTACAGACAGGCGTTACTGAATTACACCGAAGACTATATTTTGGCCATTTAAATAAAAAGGTTATTCTATGAAATTTTACCCTAATGAACGCATTGCTCTTTTCATTGACGGCTCTAACCTTTACGCAGCCGCACGCGCACTGAATTTCGATATCGATTATAAACGGCTGCTGGATCATTTTTCAGAGAACAGCATGCTCGTGCGGGCATTTTACTATACCGCGCTGATCGAAGACCAGGAATACTCCCCTATCCGGCCGCTGGTCGACTGGCTGGATTACAACGGTTACACCATGGTCACAAAGC